>CADCPL010000163.1 GCA_902803305.1 uncultured Lachnospiraceae bacterium | reverse complement strand
TTCTGACTTCCGGGTGTATATACAACGGGATCGTCGATCCCGCATCCGTCTATCTTAAGCCATCCCGAAACATACTTATTGATCTCAAGATATGGTGCGTATTTTCCGAGTATCTCACGATCATCGGGAACACTCACCGGTGAAGCGGAAGCTCTTTCCTTGAGGGATTCTATACTTGTATATTCTTCTTCGGGAATCTCTGCAGATACCTCTTCGGAAATCTCTTCCGTTATTTCCTCTTCAGAGGGTTCCTCCGTCTCATCTTCATCCACAGGTGCTTCATCCGCTATATCTTCCGTTTTCGGATTGTCCTGTGTTTCTTCAGCGGCGACAACCTCTTCCCGGCTCTTTGAAGTGATCATCACCGCAACAGCAGGTAATGCGACCAGAATAACGATCAATATTGAAAATAAAAGGGCATGACTGTGCTTTTTCATCGGCTTTCATCCGTCCTGCTGACACCGACGATGATCTGAACACCGTCCTTTTCCTCGACCTGTCCCGCACGAAGCGTGATCGGAACATACTCCTCCCCGAGCTTCAGGCGGTACCTGAGTATAAATACTTTGTGGTTCTTCGTTTTCTTCAGTACATTCTCCATCGTAAGTTCGGACATAACGTGCTCCAGATCATCGGGATGAACGACGGCAGTGATCTCTTTATGGGAATCCGCAAAGAAATCCATTCCGAGCTTACTCGTACCCAGATCCGCATATTCTTTCTGTGCACTGTACTGCATATAACCGCCCGTGCCCGGATCTACGGTATATATGGCGATAAAACCACCCATGAGGACGGATATCCTCGAATATGTCGTAGCCTCCTCCTTCAGACGTTCAATGGTTTCCTGTTGTCTCATCTGTGCATCAACATTGTTGACACCTATGATGATCTGGTTAAACGTCTCATTCATCATGACAGCTTTCATGTTAACGTACTTGGGCTCTCCGTCCATCATAAGCCTGTATGAAAGAGTAAATGCACCGTGCTCTTTGATGGATCTCTGTACGTTTTCACTTGTAAACGCTTCAAGGAACATTTCCTGATCATCTTTGTAAAGATATTTCATGGCATCCTGACGACTGATGCCGAAGAAATCCTTTCCTCTTTTTGCAACCGTCAGATCGCTGTTTCCGCCCTTCGGCGTTAACTGAATATAACCATCCGTATCAAGATCCACGTGATAAAGATCGATATAGTCTGCGGACAGCGCTCTTGCGACTCCCGTGAACGTGATCGTCTGTTCACTTTTGGGAATGATACCTATGATCGCCACGGCATGCGCTGCTTTTCCGCTTACTGGATTGTCGGCTATCTTTCTGATAAGGGTATTGAGCTGATCTCCGTCAGGCGTCTCTTCGTTTATAAATGCGCGTTGTCCGACTTTGTTGCATTTTATGATGGCATTTACGAGCTCCGAACCGAATCCCTGGTCACGGCTCATCTGAAACTCGTTCTTTTCTCCCTCTTCCTTCCCGAAGTATCTTATCAGGAGTTCACGATATGATTTATTACACCGTACCAGATTGACCATATCACCAACGTTTTCAAGGATCGCCATCGGCATGGTGTTAAAATACTGCTTGACCGACTCCGGATCCTCGCTTGATATCGATCCGAGATCATACAGGTTGATCGCACCGATCACCTTGTTGTATTCGGCTTCGTCAGCATCCTCGAACCCTATCTGCCTGCCGGTTTCATATCTGTTTAATACCTCATCAAACGGTATCGGCTTGCAGAAATAGTAACCCTGCAGTCTCGTGCTTCCTATCTCTCTGAGGAATTGAACCTGCTCTGCCGTCTCAACACCTTCCGTAACAGTCTCAATGCCGAGACTTGAAGCCATGCGCATGAGTTCGGTAAGTATTACCCTGCTCTTGGGATTGCTTTCAAACTGTCTCATGAAACGCATATCAAATTTGATCAGGTCGAACCGGATCTCCTGCAGTACATCAAGTGATGAATACCCGCTTCCGAAATCGTCCATCCAAACTTTGAACCCGAGCTTCTGGAAACGCTCCACCTGTTCCTTCATGTAATCAAAGTTCTCACCGACAATACTCTCGGTTATCTCGATAGTGAGCATATCACGCGGGATATCGGCACTGTCCAAACGGTTTGTTATCTCCTCAACTATGTCGCACATCTCAAAGTCTGCTCTCGACAGATTGACCGATATCGGGACGACCTGAAGTCCGACGCCCATCTGCTTCTTCATCCTTTCGATTATCACATCCACGATATGAAGATCGACCTTGTATATGAGCTTTGTATCTTCGAGTATCGGTATAAAATCAGCCGGCGACAGCATTCCCTTCTCGGGATCTATCCATCTGGCAAGAGCCTCTTCATCACAGACCCTACCCGATGTCGCTCTGACGATCGGCTGATAGAACGCCGTTACCCAGTTTTCGTTTATGGCCCGGTCAATGTTGTCCACGATGTACTGCCTGTTGTTCTCCCTTGCCAGCATTTTACTGTCAAAATACCTGAAGTGAGAATCCCTGTTGTCGCTCTTTATGCTTGCCGCATACTTTGCTCTGTCACACGCATATGATGCCTCAACCACTCCCATGGAATCCGGATAAATCCCGACACGCAGCGGCAGCGAATTGCCTCCGTTCGCAGTCTTTACTTCATTAAACAGAGCCTTTAACTCATTCTCTATTCCGTCTGCTTTTGTATATACGGCAAAATGGTCCTGTCCGAAACGGCTGCAGCAATTCTTTCCGAAACGGTCCGCAAGCTTGTTCGCGATATCTTTAAGGAGCGCATCTCCTTCCGAGAAACCGAATTTTTTATTGTAGTATTTCATTCCGACAAGATTGACGAAAAGGATCATCGCCTCGCTGTTTTCCGCGTGCATCCTTCTGCGTCCTTCTTCCGCCAGTTTAAAGAAATACGTCATGCTCGGAAGACCGGTCAAATGATCATAGTTCATCTCCTGATATATGCTTCGCTCTCTGAACTGCTCGTCAGTCTCGTCCCTGTCTGAACGTCCGCCCCTGTTCTCATTTATGCGCTCAGGATGCTTTTCATAGAACAGCCTCTTGTCCTCATACATATTCTCATCGGCCTGACGAAGCGCCATTCGTACGTTGCGGCTGTCATCCTCCACGCATCCGCCGATCGCAAATGCGATATTGTCATAGCGGTCGCACCCCTGTCTTATCTGCTCGATCTTTTCCTCAAGTTCCTTCTCCCCGATACCGGTCACTATAATCGAAAACTCATCTCCGCCGGCACGGAAGATCTGTTTCTCATCAAACGCAGTCCGTAGTACATCTGCCGCATTTTTGAGCATACGGTCTCCTGCTCCGTGTCCCTCAAGATCGTTGACGGCCTTAAGACCGTTCAGATCCGCAAATATGACTCCGACGGAAGTCTGTTCTTCTTCGCTGCTGCGGCACAACCTGTCTACATAGTTGTTCATCTCGTTACGGTTCATGACGCCCGTCAGCAGATCTTTGGAACTGAGGAACCTCAGCCTGTCGAGTAGCAGATGGTTTCCAAGCTCCGATCCGACTATGAACGTTGTCACCTCAAGAGTCTCTTTGATCCTGACCGCACGGGTTTCATCAAAGTTGAGCGACCACATGTAACCGAGAAGCTCGTTTCTCGATTTAAGCGGAAACAATACGATATTGTATGCACCTGCAGCCGTAAGCGATTCATACCATATGGGATTTCTCTCCCGTATGATATCCATGTCTTCCTTGTTCTTTGCGATAAGGCAGTTGCTGCCTGCTATCGTATCCCTCCATGATTCGGCTATATCGTAAAAACTGTTGTCAAGATAATGCTCCATCGGAAGAAGCTTGCTCCCCGGCGCAAACGCTTCCCCGAGAACCCTGCATGTCCTGTCGAGGTCGTTAAGAAGGAGTATGCAGCAATGCTCCGCATCGCACAGATCCCTTATCCCCGATATGACATCCTTCATTGTTGCATTAAAATCATTGGTACCGCGAAGCCTGATACATGTGTCAAGAACATCCGTCGCAACCTCTGCCGACGTATTGGACATGTTCGCCGAATCGGGCTCAAAATCGATCTCCATGATGTACAGGCAGTAACGAAAGTCACCTTCATCTTCCCCTATCGGGAGAAATGACATATTGAACCACACGTTCATCCTGTCGGGATGAGCGTATGAATGAAGACATTTTCTGTTGAACGCTGCGTTATAGCAGTAGGATTCGAAGTTCAGATCCCTTGTCAGATAGTCAGTGTATTCGGTGTTCGGCGTAAACTTGTCCGTCAGCATCTTCGTGCCCGGCGCGGGATGTTCAATGGAATCGATATATGCTTTATTCCCCGTGACGATGCGATACTTTCCGGTTTTTCCGTCCGGAAGTATTTCGATCGATACGATACAGCTCATTGCCGATATGCCGTCTACTATAGCCTGGAAATCTATTTTCATATTACTACCTCTCCCATTTGGGGCCCTCGACATATCAAAAGTCAACACCCGCATTTACGCACAATAACACATGTTAGATTATACATCAGTTTGTGTTTTTAGGCAAAAAATGATAGAATTAACCTATATTTTTTTTATATAAGGAGGTAATTATCATGGCTTTTTGTTCAAATTGCGGTAA
>CADCPL010000162.1 GCA_902803305.1 uncultured Lachnospiraceae bacterium | reverse complement strand
ATCGATGTACTGATCATCTGCGGAGGCTCGGCAACGGATCTTCCGAAGCAGACTCCGGAGTATGCAAAAGACTTTAACGTTATAGACCGTTTCGATACACATGCAAATATCCCGCAGCATTTTGCAAACGTTGACAAAAGCGCAAAAGAGAGCGGACACATAGCATTTATCAGTGTAGGCTGGGATCCCGGCATGTTTTCATTAAATCGTGTGTATGCAAGTTCCATACTGCCCGACGGCGCCGATTATACGTTCTGGGGACGCGGTGTCAGCCAGGGACATTCCGATGCGATAAGACGGATCGAAGGAGTTGCCGATGCAAGACAGTATACATGTCCCGTTAAGGATGCTGTGGACTCGGTAAGATCCGGAAAACAGCCCGAGCTCACAACTCGGCAGAAACATACAAGAGAATGCTACGTTGTTGCAAAGGAAGGCGCCGACAAGGCAAGGATAGAAAAAGAGATAAAGGAAATGCCCAACTATTTTGCCGACTATGATACAACCGTAACGTTCATCACTCAGGAAGAACTCGACAGGGATCATAAGGGGATCCCTCACGGCGGTATGGTGATAAGATCCGGCAGGACCGGATGGAACCTCGAAAACAGCCACGTGGTCGAGTACTCTTTGAAGCTTGATTCGAATCCCGAGTTTACCGCCTCGGTACTAATCGCTTACGCAAGAGCAGCAATGAGGATGCGTGCCGAAGGAATGACGGGATGCAAGACCGTATTTGACGTACCTCCCGCATATCTGTCCCCGCTTTCGGGGCAGGAGCTTCGCAGTCATATGCTCTGATAACGACAGCCGATCTTGCGAAAGGAGGCGCAGGTGGAAGCCGGTAAACAGTATATTGCCATAGATCTTAAAAGCTTCTATGCCTCCGTTGAATGCGTCGAGCGGGGATACGATCCGCTTACGACCAATCTTGTTGTAGCGGACAGCAGCCGAACCGATAAGACGATATGCCTTGCGGTATCCCCGGGTCTTAAGAGGCACGGCATCCCGGGAAGGGCCAGGCTGTTTGAAGTCGTACAGACCGCAAAACTTGTTAATGCATCAAGGAAGGCTGCCGCTCCGGGGCGAAAGTTTTCCGGTAAGTCATTCTTTGCCGATGAGCTGGATGCGGATCCTTCGCTGGAACTTGATTATGTGGTTGCCGTTCCCCGAATGGCCTGCTACATGAAATACAGCACGGATATATACCGTATCTACCTGAAGTACGTCGCTCCGGAAGATATCCTGGTATATTCATGTGACGAAGTATTTATCGATGCGACTGCATATCTTGACACATACCGGATGAGTGCCCATGAGCTTGCCATCACAATGATAAGGGATGTTCTTGCAAGCACGGGCATCACCGCCACCGCCGGTATCGGGACCAACATGTTCCTTGCCAAGGTTGCAATGGATGTCTCGGCAAAACACATGCCTGCCGATAAAGACGGCGTTCGCATCGCCGAGCTTGATGAGATGCAGTTTCGCAGGAAGCTGTGGTCTCACACTCCCATAACCGACTTCTGGAGGATAGGTCCGGGGATAGCGCGCAGACTCGAAAAAATGGGGCTTACCACAATGGGGGATGTCGCCGCCTTTTCGGAAAAGTATGAGTCCGCTCTGTACAAAGAGTTCGGAGTAAATGCGGAACTTATCATAGATCATGCATGGGGATGGGAACCCTGTACCATCGCAGATGTAAGAAACTACAAGCCTTCTTCAAACAGCAGAAGCTCCGGTCAGGTTCTCATGCGCCCGTATAAGTATGATGAGACCGCCATCATCGTTCGTGAGATGACGGAACTGCTGTGTCTCGATCTTGTAAGGCATGGTCTTGTCACCGACCAGATGGTTCTGACCATCGGATATGAAAGCATAAAGGATCAAAAAGATCTGTCTTCATATAATGGCGAGATACATATCGACAGGTATGGACGTTCTGTTCCCAAACATGCTCACGGCACTGCAAATCTTGACAGAAAGACTGCTTCCATCCGTCTTATCACAGACGCCGTTATGAAGCTGTATGAAGATATAATGGATCGTGATCTTCTTGTAAGACGCGTCAATATATGCGCCAATAACCTCATTCCGGAGACTGATGCACAGGAAGCTCAGGAATATGAACAGTTGGATCTGTTTACCGACTATGAAGAAAAAAAGAAGAGCCGTGACCGGGAAGATATGATCCTTGCCAAGGAAAAAGCTCTTATGAAAGCAACTCTTGATATAAAAGATAAATACGGAAAGAATGCGATCCTTAAGGGAACAAATTTCCTTGAAGGTGCTACGACAAGAGATCGCAATGCACAGGTAGGTGGACACAAGGCATGAATGATTACAGCGATATAATGGATCATCCGCATCACGTATCAACAACAAGACCGCATATGTCAATGACAGACAGAGCTGCGCAGTTTTCGCCGTTCAAGGCTCTTACCGGTTTTGATGAAGCGATCGATGAAACTGCGAAGGTTTCATCTGAAGCCGAAGACATCAACCTTGATCCCGATTTTGATCAGTCATTATGGTGTACGGCTACAACAACAAATCTCCCGTTCTTAACGTGATAACTGCATGTGGACATGACAAGAAGCTCATCACCAAACCTCGCTTCTTCTCCCGTATCATACAGTTTTCTTTCATTAACGTTTTGTATGAAATAATCGAAATCATCTTCAGATGACAGATCGGTGTAATAGTAGTAACGGAACCTTCCGTTATCTTCGTCCTTCTCTTTACGGAACAGATCTTCCCGTCCAAAATCAAACTCGAGATCTATCTCTCCGTTTGCGATCTTCTCATCGGTTTCGGCTCTTTCCTCTTCCGTCTCAAGTTCTTCCTCGGGAATCTGTGAATAAAAAGCCGCAAGGAGTCTGTATTCTTTCTCCTCGTACAATGTGTCAAAGTTTATCACCGGATGCGCTAGACCGAAGTCTTCTTTCGAATATTTGGAAAGTGATCCGAATCCGCTTCCGTCCTTCATATTATGACCGTATATGAGTGTATTGTT
>CADCPL010000161.1 GCA_902803305.1 uncultured Lachnospiraceae bacterium | reverse complement strand
GGATGCCGTAAAGGTGACCAGGACAAAAGACCAAAATATCGGATCGATCACTTACAAGGCAAAGAAAGGATCTGCCTTCACGGGAACCCGCATTGTCAAGTTCAAGTATGTACAGAAAAAAGACCAGTGAGATATGTGATTTTGACTGTGGAGTGAAAAAAACTGACATTTGTGCTATAATACTCCATATAGTGGCAATTCGGTCCGTGCGAGCCGATATTTGCAGAATAAAACTATGAAGGGGTAAAAGTATGAAGAAAAAAAGTTTTAACATGAATCTGATGTTGTTGCTGTTCAGCATGATCCCTCTTGTCGTTACCGTTGTCGGAATGACGATCATGGCGGTTGTGTTATGTACCAGCAATCTTGAGAACAAGGTTGAGGATCAGCTTGAAGTGGCTGCCCGAGGGCTTAAATTCTATACAGAATACGAGCTTAAGAACGGAACGGCTACGGAGATCACCTACGACAGTGAGTACATTGACATCCTTAAGGCAGATGATGTAGACCTTACCGTTTTCGTCGGTGACACGCGTCTGTGTACCTCGGTACTTAACGATAACGGACAGAGAAACGAGGGTACAAAGGCGGCTGACGGAATATGGGATAAGGTCAGCAAAGGTGAGACGTTTATAAACGACAATACAAAAGTTGCCGGTAAAGACTATTATGTAGTTTATCTTCCCATAACCGATGCGAGCAATAAGGTTATCGGTATGGCGTTTGCAGGTACTCCAAGATCAGATATTTCATCGGCAAAGAGAAACATAATCCTTATCTCGGTCATTACTGCGATCATCCTCATGGTAGTGTTCGGAGGCATAGTAATAATACTTTCCAAGAAAGTTTCGACACCGCTTCGTGTTACGGCAGAGAGCCTGGAGGTTATCGCAAAGGGTGACCTTACAGCCGAGAACGAACTTGAATCCGCCGTTGCCGAGACAGACAGTCTTATTCAGTCATATAAGGGACTGCAGTCCAATATCAGCAGGATGCTCGGCTCCATCAATTCGGATGCTACCGATCTTGCAACACGTGTCAAAGAAGTTGCACAGCTTGCCGAGCAGAGCAATTCCTCGACCGAGCAGATCAACTCGGCTATCGCTGAACTTGCTGACGGAGCAACATCCATGGCTCAGAATGTTCAGAACATCAATGAACAGGTTATGGAAATGGGCGGACTTATCAACAATGTTGTTGAATCGGTTGAACTGCTCTCGAATTCCTCATCTGCGATGCAGACAGCCAATAACGAGGCATACGGATATATCACGAACCTTGAAAAATCATCGTCTACAACGAAGGATGCCGTTGCAGGTATCAAGTCTCAGGTTGTCAATACAAATGAAGCGATCACGAGGATCACAAGTGCTGTCGGCATGATAACCGATATCGCGAGCCAGACAAACCTTCTTGCTCTTAACGCTTCCATCGAGGCAGCAAGAGCGGGTGAGATGGGTAAAGGATTTGCGGTCGTTGCAGAGAGTATCGGAAATCTTGCGAATCAGTCGGCTGAATCGACTGCAGAGATACGTGCGATAATCGACGAACTGACCAAGCAGTCTGAGCAGAGCGTTCTTGCTTCGGAATCTGTTGAAGAGGCTATCAATGAGGAACAGGTTATACTCGGAGAGACGAAGAAGAGATTTGATGTGCTCAACACCGAGATCACCAATTCGGTTGAGGATATCAGAGGCATCTCCGCGCAGACAGAGAGTCTTGAGAGCATCAAGGCAACCATTGTTGAGAATGTAAGCGATCTGTCGGCCATCTCGCAGGAGAATGCGGCAAGCACCGAGGAGGTCACCGCATCCATGGAGAACATAGCCATGAACATCAGAGTCATAAGCGAGGATTCGGAAGGAATGAACGGAATCGCAGGAAACCTTGTAAATTCCGTAGGAGAATTCAAGTTCTGAATTCAGATCGATATACGAAAAAGGCAGCAGGACATGCTGCCTTTTTTTGTGCGGATAATATTGCGAAGGCAGAAGATTTCCTATATAATTATGCATTGTACGTGGTCATCTACAATCGAAAGGACGGAAGATAAATGTATTCATTTGATGAAATAAGGGCAGTTGATCCCGAGATCGCGTCTGCGATCGAATCCGAAATGGCAAGACAGAACAGCCATATCGAACTCATAGCTTCTGAAAACTGGGTAAGCAAGGCGGTAATGGCTGCCATGGGAAGCCCTCTCACCAATAAATACGCGGAAGGCTATCCGGGCAAGAGATATTACGGCGGATGCGAATGTGTTGACGTTGTGGAAGATCTTGCAAGAGAGCGTGCCAAGAAGCTTTTCGGATGTGACTATGTAAATGTACAGCCGCATTCGGGTGCACAGGCAAACCTTGCTGCATTCTTTGCGATGCTTGAGCCGGGTGATACATACATGGGAATGAATCTTGATCACGGCGGACATCTGTCGCACGGTTCACCGGTAAATATCTCCGGTAAATATTTTAACTGTGTTCATTACGGCGTTAATTCCGACGGTTTTATAGATTATGATGAGATGGAAAAGATCGCTCTTGAGTGTAAGCCGAAGATGATCCTTGCAGGTGCGAGCGCATATGCCAGAGCTATTGATTTTAAGCGCATCAGACAGATCGCTGACAAGGTCGGAGCATATATGATGGTAGATATCGCGCATATCGCAGGCCTTGTTGCCACGGGTATGCATGAGAGCCCCATCGGAATAGCTGATGTCGTAACGACCACTACACACAAGACTCTTCGCGGACCCCGCGGCGGTCTTATCATGTGCAACCGGGAGGCTGCTGACAAGTTCAACTTCAACAAAGCCATCTTCCCGGGCACACAGGGCGGTCCGCTCATGCATGTTATAGCTGCAAAGGCCGTATGCTTCAAGGAGGCGCTTTCTCCCGAATTCAAGGAATACGGCAAGAACATCGTTGCGAACGCCAAAGCTCTTTGCGACGGACTTCTGTCAAGAGGTCTTTCGATCGTATCGGGTGGTACGGATAACCACCTCATGCTGCTCGATCTTCGCCCTCAGCAACTTACGGGAAAAGAAGTGGAAAAGCTTCTTGATGAGGCTCATATCACGGCGAACAAGAATACTGTTCCGAATGACCCGCAGAAGCCTTTTGTCACAAGCGGTATCAGACTCGGAACGCCTGCGGTCACATCACGCGGCATGAACACTGCGGACATGGATCGTATCGCCGAGGCTATATCGATCATCGTAAAGCAGGGCAGCGAAGGTATTTCGGGTGCCCGCAAGATAGTGGACGAGCTTACGGCAAAATATCCTCTTTGCATGTAATATGGTATTCTCCAGCTTACTGTTTTTATTCTGGTTCATACCGATCTTTTTCGCGGTCTACTATATACTGCCCGCGAGATTTCGCAATACTGCGCTTTTTCTGGGCAGTATTGTTTTTTATGCGTGGGGAGAGCCGTCGTATCTGATACTGATATTCATTTCGATACTGGTCAATTACATGGCCGGACTTGCAATGACGGGAGTGTCAGACAAAGGCGCGCGCACGCCCGCACAGACTATCGCATTCATTGCGGCTCTTGTATTTGATTTCGGAATGCTGTTCGTGTTCAAGTATACGGGATTTTTTGTGGAAAACATCAATGCCGCTTTCGGAACATATATTAAGGATCCCGGACTCGTCCTGCCGCTCGGCATCAGTTTTTACACTTTTCAGATAGCATCATATGTTATAGATGTGTACCGGGGAAATGTCAAAACGGAGAGGGATCCTCTCATTCTCGGAACGTATCTCGTCATGTTCCCGCAGCTTATCGCTGGACCGATCGTAGTATATTCGCGCGTATCTTCGCAGCTGCATGAGCGAAAGATCACACCGGAAAATATATCGGACGGCATCACAGTTTT
>CADCPL010000160.1 GCA_902803305.1 uncultured Lachnospiraceae bacterium | reverse complement strand
ATCTTGAGATCAACATGATGCTGGCCCTTATCGTCAGCATACTCACATATACATTTGCATATCCGGAGCTTGGGACACCTCTTCCAGTATGCACGCTCCTTCGTACGATGGACTCCATCATGTGCGTTATGGCATCTCGTGTGTTTGCCGTTTATCTGATGGAATATGTCGACTCGGAAAGGCGACTCAAGACAGTATCTGTGATCGGAAACATCATATTCTTTACATATCTGATTCTGATGATCTTAAACCTTCACTTTAAGTTTATACTCTGGTATACACCGGAAGGTACATATATGCACGGTTCACTATTTGTACCGATCGTGTTTTCCGCGCCGGTCTATTATCTGACGACCGGAATAATGATGCTTATCTTCAAGCTGAAAACGCTTGGCCCGAGAGAAAAAGCCGCTCTGTCCATAGCGTCGTTCGTGACACTTTTCGGAACGATAATTCAAGCCGCAACAAACGGTGTGATACTACTGTCTTTGCCGTTCGGGTCCATCGGTATTTTTGTCCTGTATTTTTCCATAGAGACATCGGATTACCATCAGCTTCTTAAAAACAATGAGATACTCCGGCTTGCCGAACAGGACGCGATCAAGGCAAACCGTGCAAAGAGTGATTTTCTCGCAAGTATGTCCCACGAGATCAGGACTCCGCTTAATGCCGTTCTCGGAATGGACGAGCTGATACTGCTCGAGACCGACAAGAGGACGGATATCGATCCGACATTTACCGGCCGCATAAAAGAATATGCGGAGAATATCCGTGATGCGGGGCAGGTACTGCTTTCCGTAATAAATGACATTCTTGATCTTACGAAGATCGAATCGGGCAAAATGGAGATCAAGCCCGCGCCGTACAGGCTTCATGATCTTATAAATGATGTCGGTACGATGGTGCGTGTGCGTGCCGAACAAAAAGGGCTTGCTTACGTGCAAAAGCTCGATCCTTCAATTCCGGACCATCTTCTCGGCGATGAACTTCGTATACGCCAGATCATGATCAACCTTCTGAATAACGCCGTCAAATATACGGATTCCGGGAGCGTGGAACTGGATGTGTCGATGAGCGACAAGACCGAGAACAGTCTGTCCCTTTGTATAAAGGTTGCCGACACGGGCATCGGTATCAAAGAGGAGGATATGTCCCTCATCTTCGGTGATTTTCAGCGTATCGATGAGGAGCACAATCATAAGGTCGAAGGCACGGGGCTGGGCTTATCGATCGTCAAGCGCATGATCGGCCTGATGAACGGGCACATAGAAGTTTCAAGCAAATACGGTGAAGGGTCGGTGTTTACGGCGTACATTCCTCAGGAGATATGCAGCGGGGCTTTCGAGAAGAGTTCCGACGGCGAAAAGCGCGGCAAACTTGCCGACGTGATCACGTACCATACGCCGGACTGCCGGTATCTTGTGGTGGATGATAACAGGCTGAACCTGCTTGTTGCAAAGCGTTTTCTCGACGGACTTTGCGGGCAGATAGATACCGCGCGAAGCGGCGAGGAAGCACTGCAGAAAATGAAACAGACCAAATACGACCTGATCTTCATGGATCATATGATGCCGGATCTTGACGGCATCCAGACATATGAGATGTCTCTTGAAGATCCGGACAACATAAATATTAAGACTCCGGTCATCATGATGACCGCCAACGCATTAAGCGGTGTACGCGAGGAATACCTAAGCAAAGGATTTGCGGATTACATCAGCAAGCCCGTGGAGATCAAGGAACTCCTGCGGGTTGTGGAGTGGCACCTGCCGGGTGATAAGCTCAGCTATCTTAATCCGTCATCTATCTGCTAGTTAGTCTGCTAAGTGATGAGCCGGCGTGATAGTTATGCGAAAACTCATCCTCATTCCAGGTTGAATAGCAATTTAAAGCATCCATGTCGCTTTGGGCTGTCCGGTACGTGTATTTATCTCCGTCTTCTGTTTCTGCCTTTATAATATATCCCCCTTCGGGGAGCTGCTCTATACTACTTACCTTATCAGTATGATCAGGAACGAACTCCTCGTCTTTCATATGTCCATAGATGATATCTGTGCCGTT
>CADCPL010000159.1 GCA_902803305.1 uncultured Lachnospiraceae bacterium | reverse complement strand
GATCGATGATGACAATTATGACAGGTTCGCGGCGCTCGTTATCTCGGATCTTCATTCGGGCCCATTACATGATGCCGCGACAAATGACAGAAAGATGCTCATAGTGGGCGAAGCCGATCCGATAAGCATGACAAAAGAGCATCGGAGAAACCAGAAAACAACGGCTGTTAAGCTTCCGGAGGGGAAAGACTGATGAAGATCATTGCGGTTGATGAAAACAGGGATGATCTGGATCTTATCTCCGATCTGATCTATGATGCCGATCCCGATTCCGAGATAATCGAATATGAAGATCCTCTTGCTGCCCTCGGTTATGCCAGAGAAACGAGGGTTGACGTAGCATTCATTGCAATACAGATGTCCGATCTGAACGGTCTGGAGCTCGGAAAATACCTGAAGGAACTAAACCCTTCGGTCAATATCATCTTTTTGAGCGAAGATGATGATGACGCCGGTAAGGCGATGGATATGCATGCGAGCGGTTATGTCGTAAAACCGGCCGAGGCCGAACGTATAGAATGGGAGCTTGAGGAGCTTCGGTATCCCGAATATCAGAAAGAACATAAGCGTGTATTTGCGCAGACATTCGGTAACTTTGAGTTCTTTGTTGACGGTAAGCCCGTTGAGTTTAAGTACAAGAGGACAAAAGAGATAGTGGCGCTTCTCGTTAACAACAAAGGTGCGCAGACTACAAACGGCGAGATAATGGCAACTCTGTGGGAGGACGAGGGCGATCCCGACAAGAAGGTTTCATATCTGTGTAATCTCAGGCAGGATCTGCAGAATACGTTTACAAAGCTCAAGCTTGACGGAGTATTAGTCAAGTGCAGAGGGAGCCTCGGTACAGACAAAGACAGGATAGACTGTGATATGTATGATTGGCTTGAGAACAAAAAACATTCGAAGTATACATACACGGGCGAGTACATGAGCCAGTATAGCTGGAGCGAATTCTTCCGCGTGGATCTGGACGAGCTGGATTTTGAAGATTATTGACGGATATGCTTGAATACGTTGACGGATTATGGATAATGAACGTTGCGGCCGTGATCATATCGATCGGCATACTTGTTCATTTCCTGAGAAAAAAAGAAAAAAAAGAGACAAAAGACAGGATATTTATCGCACTGCTGATAACGTTGATGATGACTGCCCTTCCGGAGATCGCTTATGATGTGATCCGGGAAATGTCAGGGTTCAATATGATCTACAGCATCTGTGAAATCTGGCTGACATCTTTTATAGAACATCTTTCGTGCATGTTTATGGCAGTCTGGCTTTTTTTCCTTGCGGGACACGGGAAGTCTTTTCGTAAATACAGGCTGCTGTTCACGGTACCGATCATTGTGGATCTTGTATACACGGTCCTGACAATTTCGTTGATGATAAGACTGTTCGATTCTACGGACGGTTTCTGGATGTTCATGGCTAACCTGTCGTTTGTCTTTTACGTTGTCGGATTCGCGTATATCATATTTTCCCTTATAATGCTCTGGCGTATAGACAGGGTTCTGACGATCCTTCCCGTCATCCTTACAGCTGTTCTTTTCCTGTTTGACATCATTTACGGTTCGGCTTATTCAAGACCGATGCTGATGGCCCTGGTCGTTCTGTATCTGTATATGTCACTGAAGAAACAGCAGCTGCTTGTACATATCGGCGGGATAATACTGATACTGTTCACGCTGATCACTCTGTTTATCGGAAATGCAGTCACTTCTGCCGCATTTTCGTCATATCTCAAGACTCTCCATGACAGGAACGATGAACATCTGAAAGACGTGGAAAATACAATGGAGAGTTACGAAGCTCTTCCGTGGCTTATCGATTACTGGGCAGATAATGCCGTTCAGGTCAGATCCAATCTTGAGAACAGGCCGGAAAGTGCAATACTGTTCAACATGGATCTTAATTCGATCTCATCAGATGAAGCATCCGTCATGGATGAAAATATGCAGCTTCGGTTTGCAACGGCATGCTACAAACGGATCGATGATGTATTTACCGATGAATTTGAAACTCATAATCTTGACGATCTGTTCCTGATAATCAGGTATTCCGATGATGACGCGATAAAGCTGTTTGATGCCGAAAAAAATCCTGATGGGAAGTACTCTCTCGGAGATGAATTTGACATATACAGTGAAAGCACGGAGTGGAGAAACTATGATACGGAAGTCAGTAAAGCTTCCCATTGGACATGGGGCAGATATTCGGAGGAGGATGATTTCGGCTTTTACAGAAAACTGCCTCAGAGCCTGGGCGGAAAAGAGGCGCTTCTGTGTAATTCATTCAAAAGAATTGAGATATATGCTCAGATGGATTTTATTTCTTCATTCAGGATGAAGGCAATGGCCTATCTTATCGTGGTTGCCGTGATAATCCTTGCGGTACTGTATTATCTGATCATGCGTCCGCTGTCATTCATGAGCAACACAATGAAAAGGTACAGGCGTGATAAGGATTCTTCTGCGGTCGCATCCGACCTTGAGAGAATAAAACAGAAGGATGAGATAGGAGCTTTTGCAAACGATTTTACGTCCCTGACGGGCGAAATGAAACGGTATACGGAAGAAGTG
>CADCPL010000158.1 GCA_902803305.1 uncultured Lachnospiraceae bacterium | reverse complement strand
TGCCCTGCCGACAGCCAGCATTTGCTGTTCTCCGCCCGACAGAGTACCGCCCTCCTGCCAGGAACGCTCCTTGAGCCTCGGGAAATAACCGAATACCATCTCTATGTCCTTCTCAAGATCATCCTTTCGCAGATATGCGCCGATCTTCAGATTCTCAAGTACCGTCAGGTTCGGGAATATCCTTCGTCCCTCGGGAACCATCATCAGACCTCTTGATACGATGTTCGTCGGATCCTTTGCGGTGATGTCCTCCCCGTCAAATATGATGCTTCCTTCCACCGGCTTTACAAGGCCGCTTATCGTACGAAGCGTTGAACTCTTTCCCGCACCGTTTGCCCCGATCAGCGTAACTATCTCTTTTTCCTTAACATCAAAGCTTATCCCGCGGACAGCTTCGATACCGCCGTATCTGACCTTAAGGTTTTCTATTTTCAGGACCTGATCACTCATTGTCTTCCTCTTCCGTTGTTCCAAGATATGCATCGATCACGTGTTTATTGTTCCTGACTTCCTCGGGGATGCCCCGTGCTATCTCGCTTCCGAAGTCAATGACATAAATGTAATCCGATATGTTCATGACAAGATCCATGTGATGCTCAATAAGGAACACCGTCAGATCATATTTTTCCCTTATCTGTCTTACAAAATCGGCAAGTTCTGCCGTCTCCTGAGGGTTCATGCCTGCTGCGGGCTCATCGAGAAGAAGCAGTGTCGGCTTTGTCGCAAGGGCTCTTGCGATCTCAAGTCGCCTTTGCAGACCGTAAGGAAGGCTGACTGCCAGTTCGTCTTTATATGCATCAAGTCCCTGTTCCTTAAGAAGCTCCATCGCCTCTTCGCGCATCCGCTTCTCTTCGGCAAGGTTCTTTCTGAAGACCGCGGAAAAAACATTCTGTTTCGCGTGCTGATGTTTTGCAACGAGCACGTTCTCGAATACTGTCATGCTCTTCCACAGACGTATGTTCTGGAATGTTCTCGCTATTCCGAGTCCCGTGATCTCATCGGGTGTCGGTGAAAGTACGGGATCGTTTGAATACTTATCCGCATTCTCGCCTTTATATGACTTTGCCATTGACCTCGACGGATGGTTCCTTACCATGGGCTTTCCCATGAATTCGATAAGTCCGTTGGTCGGCTGATATACTCCTGTGATGCAGTTAAACGCAGTCGTCTTGCCTGCGCCGTTCGGTCCGATGAGCGCAATGATCTTGTGCTCGGGAACATCAAGGGAAAGGTTATTGACGGAAACCACACCCCCGAACTGCATTGTTACATTTTCCAGATGCAGGGCATTTCCCATAACCTAACTCTTCCTTTCCGATCTCTTGGAGATCCTGTCTATGAGACCTCCTATGCTTATCTCGCGGTTACCCATGATACCCTGTGAAAAGAACAGGACGATGACCATGATAACGATCGAGAATACGACCATTCTGAAGCCGTTTCTAAGAAGCGGTACTTTAAAGCTTCCGATATAGATCTCCGTATCGAGAAATCTGAGCCACCACTCCGAACATGCCACATAGAGAAATGTTGCCAGAACGCTTCCGCTGACAGAGCCGATACCGCCGATAACGACGATGAGCAGTATCTCATATGTCATTACGGAAGTAAAAGCCTTGGCCTGTGCATTCGCAACATACATTGCAAAGAGCGCACCGCCGACTCCGGCAAAGAAGCTTGATATGACAAACGACATCATTTTATGTTTAAACAGACTGATACCCATTGCCTCTGCAGCTACCTCGTCATCACGGATAGCCTTGAATGCTCTTCCGTACGAGGAGTTGATGAGAAGCACGATCAGCAGTATACATATCGAAGAAATAAGAAACGGCACAAACGTTGAAAGCCTCAGTATCGTCTGTGATCCGCTTGTGATGTTGAAATCCGAAAAAGTCGGGAACCCTTTTATCATGTTGGCCCCGTTTGTGATCTTGCCGAGCTTCTGCCACTGGAAGATCGCACGGATTATCTCGGCAAAACCGAGTGTTGCGATCGCCAGATAATCACTCTTGAGCCGCAGGACCGGTATACCAATAAGATATGAGAACAGTCCCGCAACGCATCCCGCAAGTATGAGCGCGATGAGGCTTCCGAGTATCATACTGACTGCGCCGCCGGCTCCGGTCTCTCCAAATACCGATTTGAACATATCTACGAGAGAGAAGTTAAAAGCACATCCGCCGAACAGATAATAAACCTGTTCCTTCATCGCGGACGGTACCGTAAGTATCGCATATGTATATGCGCCAAGAAGCATGAATCCGGCCTGTCCGAGTGAGAACAGACCCGTGAACCCGTTAAGCAGGTTCATGGATACGGCGACGAGAGAATACACCGCCGCCTTCTTGAGCACCGTAAAGAGCGGGCTCGTGGGTTCGAATACCTGCGGCAGCTTTACCATGGCGCTCAGATTCTCGAGCAATATGATAAACAGCAGCAGTATCGATATGAAAATAAAGATCTTGAATGTTTTTTTCTTCTGTTCCATCATACCTTATCCGTAGCTGCCTCCCCGAAAAGTCCCTGTGGTTTGAAGATCAGGATGATTATCAGGAGCGCAAAAGTAAACGCATCCGAAAAGACAGATACATCCCATGCGGAAGGAAGTCCCTTGATTATCGTCTCGCATATACCTATAAGAAATGCTCCGATAACGGCGCCGGGTATGGACCCGATCCCTCCGAACACTGCGGCAACAAATGCTTTAAGTCCCGGCATCGCACCGGCCGTCGGAGTGATAGCGGGATAATTCGTAAAGAAAAGAATGGAGCCGACAGCCGCAAGTGCCGATCCTATTATGAACGTTACAGAGATAACGCTGTTGATCCTGATACCCATGAGACGGCTCGTCTCGAAGTCCTTGGAAACAGCTCTCATGGCCATTCCGACCTTGGTATGATTTATAAGCTGAGTCAGTCCGAACACGAGTGCAAGAACAAGGAAGGGTGTGATGATAACGACCCATTTTGTCTGTGTTCCCGCAACATTAACCGTATCGGACAATCCCTTTATCACGGGATATGTCATCGGCTGCCCTCCGGTGATGTATGTGGCGGTATTCTGAAGCAGATAGCTCACACCGATGGCTGAGATCATAACCGACATCCTCGGTGCGCTTCGAAGCGGCTTGTATGCCGCACGCTCGATCGAAAAACCGAGCAGCACCGTAACGATT
>CADCPL010000157.1 GCA_902803305.1 uncultured Lachnospiraceae bacterium | reverse complement strand
TTGATCTCCCTGATCTTCCTGTTGATCTGATCGGCAGTCCTTATATCGAAGAAGAATTCTATCAGATGATTTCCGAATGCGATCACGATGATGATCAGCATCACGACCAGCATTCCGACTATAGAGTCCCAGAAGCCTGCATAATACGTGAGTGGCAATGTGATCGCCATATTGATGAGTATGCATATAATTTCACGTACCCACCAGGACAGACCGTGTAGTTCTTCAGGTGATATGAACACGAGACTTGAAAGCGCCGCAGCACCTGAGCATATCGTTATTATCGCTATCTGGGCATTATCGATGCCCTCTATCACATGAAGCACGGGTCCCATGATGACCATGATGATAAGCGTGCATCCGCATATATTTACAAATCTTCTGAGAACATTTCCCATTTCCTGTTTCATTTTATATGACTCCTATAAATTCATCTTTTTCTTCAGATCGGCAACATACCTGCGCGACACAAGAAGCTTTTCACCGTTTATCATTGTGATCTCGAACCGCCCGGAAAGCGAAGGCTTCATGTTTTCGATCTTCTTAACATTGATAAGCATCGATTTGGAAGCCTTGAAGAACAGTGTGTCAACACAAAGACTCTCCGCTTCATACAACCGCATCCTGTTTTCATATACCTCATTTTCACAGTAGATGAACAACCGCTCATCAACGGTTTCTATGTAAAAGACATCATCAAGACGGATCCGATATGTCTTATCGTTTTTCTTACATGTGATCTTATGACTTCCATCGACAAACTCCCGCGCGATCTCCTGCATTCTGTCCTTGTGTTCTTCATGACAGAAGACGTCTATTGTTTCCTCTTCGGAATCATCGACAGTATGTATATTGATCTTTATCAACCTTTAATTCCCCCGCTTGTTATTCCGCTTATTATGAGTCGCGATAAGAACAGATATATCACGACGGATGGCAGGATCGAAAAGGCTATGACCATGTATATGAGGCCATTGTCAAACTCGGCAAAGTTCGCGCTCCGCAGCAGCGAGATGACGATGGGGATCGTCTTCTTATTGTCGCTGTGCAGTATAAGTGTCGGAATGAAATAATTATTCCATGACTCAACAAATTTGAATATCATCTGCACCGCGAATGCCGGTCTCATAAGAGGCAGCACGATCTTATTAAAGATAAACAGTTCGGAAGCCCCGTCAATCCTGGCCGCTTCCACAAGTGACATCGGAAGCGTACTCTCCATGTATTTTATCATATAGTAGAAAACTATCGGACATGCAATTTCCGGAATGATAAGCGGTGCAAAAGAATCCATGAGTTTCATTTTGTCCATCAGACTTACAAATCCAAGTGCCGTCACCTGTCTCGGGATCATCATGAATCCGATCATTATCGTATAAAAGAGTTTCCTACCCTTGAAACAATACGCGTGTATCCCGTAAGCCGTCATGATCGAAAAATAGCTGCACAGCAGAGATGTAGCAAACGAAACTATGAGGCTGTTCTTCATGCTGTTCATGACAGGGAGCGCACAGCCCAACATGCTGTTCCAGTTTTTTACAAGAGCCGTTCCCGGAAGGAGCGAAAAACCGCTTGCCAGCTCCCCGTTTGATCTGGTCGCATTGATAAAAAGCGCATAAAACCAGAAAAGGCACAAAAATGAAACTATGATCAGTACAGCATATGCTATTGTTTTTCTGATACTCCTGTTCATCCTGTCACCTCCTGCCTTCTGTCCTGTAATTTACCCAGAACACGACAAGCGACAAGATTGCCGTCACCAGGAACAACAGTGTCGAAAGAGCTCCCGATATGCCGTAATTCTTGCTGAACATATGCTTATTCAGGTACATGAGGATCGTCATGGTCGAACGATTCGGATCGCCCGTTCCCTTTGTCAGTATCTGCGGAACATCAAACATCTGTATTCCACCTATTAGGGATGTGATCATGACATACAGAAGAATTGGTCTGATGAGCGGCAGCGTGATCCTTGTAAATATCTGCCACGATGTCGCACCGTCCACTTCGGCAGCCTCTCTGAGGGAAGGGTCTATCCCCAGCATGCCCGCCAGCAAAAGCAGCGTTGTGTTTCCGAACCACATAGTACAGTTCATAAATGCAACAAGCCCTCTTGTTGACCAGGTATTTGAAAAGAACATGAACGGTTTATCAATCAACCCGATATCCATAAGGAACGCATTTACGGGACCGCCGTCTGCAAAGAACGAGAAGAAAAGCGATGCAAACGATGCGGCGATTATCAGGTTGGGAAAATATATAACGGTCTTAAAAAACCGGATCCCTTTAAGTCCAAGCCTGTGATCGCTGAACCATGCGGCAAGAGCTATCGATAACACGATCTGAGGAACAAACCCGAGCAGCCACATGATCGCGGTATTTGAAAGATATGTATAAATACTGCTGTCGGATAATAGAGCGACGTAGTTTTCCAGCCCGCTGAAGATAGGGCCGACTTCGATAAGCCCTTTCCAGTAATTCACAAAAAAAGATCTGTATAAAGAAATGACGATCGGAAGGGCCGTGAACACCAGATAAACAATGATATACGGTGATATGAACAGTATCCCCCATTTACCTTTTTTCATCTTCAAGTTCCTCCATCCATCTAAGCAATTGCGAAAACCATACTGTGCCGTACTCGTTTATCTCTTTTTCCACCGCGGCGGTCTCTCTTGTTCCAAGGGATATCCCATGGCCGCAGTTATCGTATACATGAAGTTCAGTTCTGACACCGTTCTCAATTAGTTTTTGCGCATAACTTATACTACCCGTCGCCTTTACAAGATCATCTTGCGCTCCATGCCATATAAATGTACTCGGCATGTCAGAAGTGATATTCTCTATCGGATCTATCCGCGACCACTCATTTTCGCTCTCCGGATCTATCCCTATGACCGAAAAGCACTTATCCATAAGCTCCCTGTTCTCAAGAGGACACAAGGATGAATTTACAAACCCGATCTCCTCTTTAATATCCAGAAGCGGATAACAGAGTATACATGAAAAAAGTTCAGGATGCTTTGCCGCAAATAAGGATACCAGCTGTCCTCCTGCAGAGAATCCCAATACCGATATCCGGTGCTTGCAAATGATCTGCTTTTTTGCCAGATCCAACAATATGCCATACGCTTTTTCCATTTCATCAACTGCCCTGCCAACAAGCCCAAAATCTCCCGGCCCGGCAGGAACATCCGATACGCAGTAGTGAAGAACGAAGGCTATATATCCGCGCTGAGCAAATTCGATAGCGATAGGTTCTCCTTCACGCTCCGACAGAGTCATCCATCCTCCACCCGGACAGATGATAATTGCGGGTTTTGCGGTCGGAAGCGCATCCACCCTGTAATCATCACATACATACGATGTCAGATATGCGCTGTCATTTAATTCATATTTCTTCGTCTGCATCGGCCGCCTCCTGATAAAGCGTGATCTTTATCGCACCCTGCGAATGTCTTCCGATCAGGTCGACTCCGATCATGATATCTACACTTCCGCAAATAGCGCTGTTTACAACAAAAGTGATATCAGCCTTTGCACACGTGCCACTGAGATTGTTGAGCGGAAGTTTTACCCCGCCGCCTGATATGATCGTGATATCATCGTTCGAATAAGCGCTAATGCTTACCCAGTGCTGTTCATTCCAGTAAAAATCATTTGATACGGTAACACTTATCTTTCGCGGTTTTCCGACCTGATAGTTTATGCTGCCACACAGATCCGCCATCATGTAAAATGCGGGGAATTTTTTCCGTATGACATATGGGGACAGCTCCGCGACCTGGCGTACCGTTAGCCCGGGATTTTTACAGAACGA
>CADCPL010000156.1 GCA_902803305.1 uncultured Lachnospiraceae bacterium | reverse complement strand
GAACCGGACTGATCATTTATCTTTATCCCCCTTTTTTCAGCAGTATTTACGAACATTTTCACACAGTGTTCACTTCTGTAAAGTACTGCGATATCACTCGCTCTGTATCCGTACTCATTTATCAGTTCTTCCGTCATGTCACATACATATTCGGCCTGAATATCCGAGTTTTCGGCATATATCAGTTCAACATCTCCTCCGCTCTTTGACGGAAGGTGTCGCTGCATCGGTCTGTCAAACCTGTCGGTATTATGTCTTATTACTGTATCCGACGCACCGATAACGTTCTCGCAGCACCTGTAATTCATCGTGAGCGTGACCTGTCTGCATCCTCTGAACTGATGTATGAATTTCTTCATGAGCTGAGGTCTCGAACCCCTGAATGCATAGATCGACTGATCGTCATCCCCCACCGCAAATACATTCATGGCATCTCCCGCAAGCAGCCGCAGAACGCCGTATTGTCCGTCATTTATATCCTGGAATTCGTCAACAAGGATATACCTGAATCTGTCCTGCCACTTCCGAAGTATCTTCTCGTGTTTATACAAGAGCCGCCCGCACATTAGTATCATGTCATCAAAATCGATCAGTCCCTCTTTTCGGCAGATATCCTCATATCTTTTGATAAGCAACTCGAACTCGTCTCGCTCCTGCTCCGTCATACCTCTTCCGGATTCACAACGGCTATAGAATTCGCTTCCGAAATTCTTATATGCGCTTATCATTCCGGCAAGCAGCTCCGTATCTTCATGTTTGAATGACTCCAGTATCCTTTTCTGCTCCTCTTCTGTGATGAGCCTTCCGACCGACGGATCATCCTCAAGCAGAATATGATAAAACACCGCATGGAAAGTTCCGAATGTCACCGGATAATGTTCCGGATCGGTATTCCTGTTAAATCTATCCTGCATCTCTTCTGCTGCTTTTTTTGAAAAGGTGATCACCAGAATATGTTCGGGAGCTATGTGATGTTCTTCTATCATCAACTTTATCCTCTCCACGAGCAGATGTGTCTTTCCGCTGCCCGGGCCTGCCAGCACGAGCATAGGACCGACAGTGTGGTGTGCAGCGATGTATTGTTCCTTATTAAGTTTCATATTCTTCCTTTCCGTGTGATATAATACAGAGGTTATTTTAAAAGGAGGATGGCGTTTTGAAGTTTCCGAGAATGGCACCGGTACACTATATCCCGCTAAGCTTTCTTGTCGTGATCACGATAGGTACACTTCTTCTTATGCTCCCGGTCTCATGTACATCGGGACATGGTGCGGATCTTCTGACTGCGCTGTTTACCTCAACAACATCCGTGTGTGTGACAGGCCTTGTGGTTGTCGATACTTATGCATACTGGAGTCTTTTCGGACAGATCGTTATCCTGATACTCATACAGATCGGCGGTTTCGGTGTTGTTGCGGTCCTCTCGATGATCATGATCGCCACCGGGAAAAAACTGTTTCTCTCGAACAGGGTTCTTCTCGGCGATTCGCTTAACCTCGACAGGGAGCACGAAGTTCTTAACTTTCTCATACGTATGTTCAAAGATGTCATGATAGTTGAACTGTGCGGCGCGATCATATGTTCATTTGAATTGATCCCCTTGCTCGGAGTAAAAAAGGGGATATGGGCATCTGTATTTCACTCCGTCTCCGCATTCTGTAATGCCGGAATGGACGTGATCGGCGCGGACAGCCTGCTGGGTCTTAGATCTGCAGGTATGTTCATGTGGACAACGATGGCTCTGATAGTTCTTGGCGGTATCGGTTTTATTGTCTGGTTTGATATGATAGACGGTATCAAACACGGAATACGACACCGTTTTTCTCCACGTCAGATATTTACTCATCTTCCAGAGCATACAAGGGTTGTGATCTTAATGACGCTGTTTCTCATATTGGCAGGAGCTGCCTGCATATTCATATTCGAATATGACAATCCCTATACTCTCGGAGTGATGAGTATAAAGGATAAGATACTAAACAGTCTGTTTCAGTCCGTAACGTTCAGGACTGCCGGCTTTGCTTCCATTCCTCAGGAAAATCTTAAGGAAAGCTCTTGTATCATAGGATATGTCCTTATGTTCATAGGCGGTTCTCCGATAGGTACAGCCGGCGGTATCAAAACGATGACTGCTTTTCTCTTTTTTATCAACGCCCTGTCTTATATAAACGGCAAAAAAGAAAACGTTGTCTTTCATAAAAAAGTTCCTGAAGAACAGCTTAAAAAATCAGCTGCCATAGTATTTTTCAGTTTGCTGACCGTATTCGTTATGAATCTTCTGCTCATTTCGATATGCGGATTTGCTCATACCGACGCTCTTTATGAGGTGATCAGCGCACTCGGTACCGTCGGATTATCAAGAGGTCTGACTCCGCATTTAAACAGCGCCGGAAGGATCATAATCATAATATCAATGTATCTCGGAAGGATCGGTCCGATCTCCATGGCCGTATTCTTCGCAAAAGAAAAGAGATCCGATAATACACTTGTACATGCCAAGGGACACTTTTACGTAGGTTAGGAGGTACTCATGAAAAAATCGATCGCTGTCTTAGGTCTCGGAAAATACGGCAGGAGCCTTGCCGAAAATCTGTATCGTATGGGAGCAGATGTGCTTGCCGTTGATGCAAACGAAAAACTGATAGAAGAATTCTCGGACAAATGCACCTCTGCGGTATGTGCCGATCTTACCGATGAAGATGCCGTATTGGCCCTCGGCCTTAAGAACATGGATATGGTCGTTGTTTCAATGGGCGGTAATCTCGCTGCATCTATCATGTCAGTAACCGTTGCCAAGGAACAAGGTGTTCCGGTCGTGATAGCAAAAGCAACGACAACCCGAATGGAAAAGATCCTGAAAAAGATCGGAGCGGACAAGATAATCGATCCCGAAGGCGAAGGAGGCGCGCGAAGCGCACGAATAATGCTGTCATCGATCTTCAAGGATTTCTACGAGCTGGATGAGAATATGTACATGATGGAAATGGCTCCGAAGGCCGAATGGATCGGCAAAGATCTTGTGGAACTTGATCTTAGGAACATAATGAACCTTAATATAGTTGCCGTCAGAAAGAAAGGAAAACCGTTCCGTTTTGTGGATCCGAAAAAGCCTTTCGACAAAGACGATATTTTACTGATAGTTTCCGAAAAAGATAACAAGAAATGGAGATTATAATACCCTGATAGTGACAGAAGGACACCTCTCCTTTATGCCTTCCGTCATAAGACCGATATCACCCTGTGTCCTGTCATACAATGCGGCTATATACGCTTTTGCCGTGTATTTTATGATAACGTCATGCGGATCATCAAACAATTCTTTTATCGATGACTTCGTCCCGGCAGACATAGGCTCATCACCGGTATCTTCACTTATCAGAATCACTCTGTAGCTCTTTTCCTTTTTCTCCATGAGTTTCAGGATATAACAGAGCATCCTTACATGCGAAGGATTGCTGACCTTAACATCATTCATCAGATCCTTTGATAGAATATCATCGAGAACGGATGATGTCCGCATCCTTCCTTCACTGTCGGTTGCTATACCGTCTTTGATATCGGCACTGAGTTCTCCGCTGTCGAGAAGCCTTAAGAATATCTCCGTCAGTGCCGGATCGAACTGCGTTCCCGAGCATCGTACAAGTTCATCTCTGACTTCCTTATCGCTCAGTCTCTTTCTGTACACACGGTTTGACGTCATTGCATCATAACTGTCCGCAAGCGCCAGTATCCTTGCTACAAGAGGAATATCCGTTCCCGACAGTTTATCGGGGTAACCGTTTCCGTCAAAACGTTCATGATGATGTCTGATACCGTCAAGGAGTCCTTCTATCTCGCTGCCGAGATTTGTCATGATCTCGTAACCGATCTCCGTATGTCTTCTCATGAGAGTGAATTCTTCATCATTAAGTTTCCCTGATTTGTTGAGAACATTATCCGCAACACCTATCTTTCCGATATCATGGACAAGCCCGATATAGTGTATCCTGACGATATCCTCCTCGCTCAGTTCATAATCGGCAGCCATCTCTCTTGCAAGCCGTTGAGAATACAGTCCGACTCTTTCGGAGTGTCCGCCGGTATATTCATCCCTTGCATCTATCGCACCCGCTATCGTCTCGATCGTGCTTATAGTCAAGGCTGTCTTTTTCTTTTCACGTTCACGGTATTCCTTCAGTATGTCATACAACGTCTGCATAAGTGTTGCCACCATAAGTGCGATCAGTCCGAGGCTTAAGTATGTCCCGAAAACAACACTTACCGGGAAATAGAAACGCGAAAGTTCAACAAACGCAAAAAGCAGGAATATGAGCGTGCCAATGACGTTGATGATGTAGTTTCTTATCCTGCCATGGCGATAGTCCGTGATTATGTTTATGATAACAATTATACATGCTATCCCGGACAGAACATGAGACACAGGAGCCGTCTGAAACATCTTGAGGATATCACTTGTATCAAGCAGGACGTTTACGATTATGGCGGCCAGGCACACCGACTCAATGACAAGAAATCTTCTGTGATATATCTTATGCTGCATGGCATCAAAATACATGCATGCAAACACCGAGATCAGTTCGAATGAAAGATAAGAAAAATACTGAGACATGGACGGCCTGTTAAACACGAGCTGTCTTATAACGGATTCACTTATCAGCCACAGTGCCGCATCAAATATAAGAATACCGAGATACCCGGCAGCCTCGGTTTTATAGCCTTTTCCGGAGAAAAATGCGCACAGGGCGATGATCAGTCCGCATATGAGTATAAAGACGGCAACCGAATTCATAACAAGTGAGTTTTTCAGCACTTCGAACCAGCCGTTATTACCGTGATTTATCGAAACGGAATTCAAGGTACCCTTATTCTTGATCGTAAGATGAAACGCTATATCCTTTCCGGAGTCCGCGCTTCCTATCTGCGTGACGATATAAGCACTTGGCGGATAGTAACTTAAGCCCTCGACAGTGTTGGATGAGTATGTTTCGCGAAGTCTGCCGTTAACATATATGCTGACATCCTCCATCGCCGCGCGCATCATTATGCTCATGCCGTCGCAGAGATCATCCGGAAGGTTCTTGGAGAGGATCACCTCATCTCCCTTTTCGCATTCAAGATTCATCGGGAGATCTATCGTCTGACGCTCTCCATGAAACATGAGGCTCCAACCTTCATTAAAGTCCCCCGACTCAAACGAACCGATCGATGCCTCACCCGCTGTATCGTTGTCAAATGCGGCGATCAGCATGATTATGACAGTTACCGCAAGCACAAATAACGCCCCGAGCCTTACGGTATCGGTCAAAATGGATTCAATTGTTCCTTTTCTTTCTCTCTTCATAGTCATTGCTTGTTTATAAGCCGGGTGATATCGGTAATCCTGACATAATATCCTATCACCTTTTTGTTCGCGGCAAGCATGCGGTTCATCCGGCAGCTGAACGTTTCGCCCTGATGCTCGTATGTCTTCGTAAGACCGTCTTCTGCCCCGCCTTCATTTACAAAAGACATGAGCGGCTGCCTTAAAAACGTATTGAACCTTCCTCCGTTACCCGGGATCTTCTTTTCAAGCTCCCACTCGCTCAGTTCGGGAAACAGGCTTGCGGCATAATCATTACTGCCCATATAATTCAGTTTTTTATCAAAAACAATGTAACCCGTCCCGGATTTGTCACTGTCAAGAATGCTCGAATTATTGTAAAGGGAATATCTGTATATCTTAGCAAGAGGCACCAGTATGATGCTCATCGTGAATACAAGTACTACAGGCAGCAGTTCATACTTCATATGTACGAAGCGTTCTATCAGATATACCGCAAATGCGAGCGCTTCGGAAAACAGAAGTACTTCAACATTTATCCTGCTTACAACGTTTTTCCTGTTAAGTGAGATCAGTCCTATAACGATGCCTCCGATCATATATATGATCATCGTGACCACGCACAATGTGTGAAACGGTCCGTATACTTTTGTAAGATACCCGAACCCGTCATTTATCCCGAATTTGACTTTCTTGTAAAAGACCGGGTATTTTCCTATCGTACATACGCTCACATATATTACGGCCTGCAGAAAAAAGATCGCAGAACGAAGTGCCGAAGGGAGTTTGATGCGGCAGATATTGCATATTATGAGAAAAATAAGCATCGGCGCAAAAACTGAAGCGACATAAGCCAGCTTGTTACCGAGTATCGCTGTTTCGAGACTGTCGGCGGACGAGATCGAATAATATCCGCCGTTACTGATCGT
>CADCPL010000155.1 GCA_902803305.1 uncultured Lachnospiraceae bacterium | reverse complement strand
GCAAAGATCACGGGACCTTTGCTCGTAGCTTTTATGAGTATAGCCGATATGATCATTATAGGGGATGCGATTATCAGTCCGACAGCCGATCCAACTATGTCGACAAGCCGCTTTACCACGTTATTGATCGTATTGTTAAGAGGCACATACCTGATATTGATGACCGGCAGTCCCTGAATGTCCTCGGTATACGGACGGTCCGGTATGATCCCGGCGTAATCGGGAATGAACTTCGTATGCACACCTGATTTTTCACACAGGTTAACTATCTCCTTGAGCCTTCCGTACTGCCCCAGCGGAAGGGTTATCGCGATCTCGTCAAGCTTGTTCTCGGGAAGGATCAGCGGAAGGTTGTCGATCGTACCGAGTACCTTGACGCCCTTGTACTCCGTTCCGCGCTCGACGTTGTCATCGAGTATTCCCCTGACAACATAGCCCCACTGCGGATTGAGCTGCAGCTTGTTGATATAGCTCTGCGCCGATCCCGAATATCCGATCAGCAGCACGTACTTAAGGTTATATCCGTTCTTCCACCAGAACATCATGAGCGCTCTCATCATGTTTCGAACAGCCGTCTCGATACAGATGCACACTCCCCAGAAGATGAAGATCATCTGTCTGGAAAAATCGGGCTGATTGATCAGGTAGAGCACCATCATGAACAGAAGGGCACCTACGGTATTTGCCTTGATAACATTGAGAAGTTCTCTTTTTCTGCCCGATGCACGCTTTGTGTTGTACAGATCCATCCTCGAATACAGGATCAGATATCCGGGCACGAGTATATAAAGCGCCGTCATGTAAGTCTGCATGGGCAGACCCTCGTCATAGAGCAGAAGCCCGCTCTCAAACTTCAGGAAATATGCGAAAAGATAGCTTGCAGCTATTACAAACGCATCTATTACAAGTGTAAGGCGATTGATAAGCCGCTGATTGTCTTTGATCATGGTCTCCTTATGCCCGCTCCTCTTTTATCTCATCCGAATATCCGCCTGAACATATTACCCCACAGTTCAAGCTGGATACGACAGTAGTTTTTCAAAAATCTCGGATCATACGGATACTTCCTTCCGGCAACGCACATAAGGTATCCGCGCTTCATCCCGGACAGGTACTCCCTCCCGTATCCTTTCAGGATGAAGAATAATGCCTTAAGCCCGAATCCGATCAGGAAAAAAGGCAGGTTGATCAGTATCTGGAGAGTCGGCATGTTCTTGTATATGACATACCAGCTGTTCCTTGCGGCAAGCCTGACTTTGAACGGATTGTATCTCGATCCCGTCGTACCGCTTCCCGCATGATACACGACTGCCTTCGGCGTATACCGATTTACATAACCCATGATACGCGCCCGATATCCGACATCCACATCTTCAAGATACGAAAAGTGGAGTTCATCAAAATATCCTATTTGCTCAAACAGATCCTTTCTGTATATCGCCGCACCCGCACACGCGGAAAAAATGACCGATTCCCTGTCATATCTTTTTACGCTCATGTCTTTTCCGAGCGAAAAAGCCCATCCGAGCGCGCAGTACAGATCTCCCGCGCTGTCGATCCGATCAGGCGCGTTCATCTGGATCATCTTCGACGCCACCGAAAAAGTATCCGGATGGGCATCGATCACGTTATACAGTTCCTGCGCAAAAGTCGGCTCGGGCTTCGTATCGTTGTTAAGAAGTATCAGATACTTTGTCTTTGTTGCCGCGATCCCTTCGTTGACCGCACGGCAGAAGCCGAAATTCTGCGACAGCTTTATGAGCTTTACGTTGTGGCAGGCACCTGCGACATCATCCGATCCGTCCGTTGAAGCATTGTCAACGACGATGATATCAACATCCATCGTCTGCTTCCTCAGGCACTCAAGGCAGTCCCCGATATACTGTATTCCGTTATAGTTCGGTATTATTACGGTTACTTCACTCATTTTTTCTTTCTTGTAAACACCGCCCGCGGATCAAAGTATATGAAGTACCCGTCCTTAAGCTTTATCTCCTGTCCAAGGCTCTCAACCGCTTCATTTCTTATGACCATACAGTCCGGCGAACATGCATCCGTCAGGCGGTCGGTGCTTGCCCTGTGCATGTATCCGGAAAAATGACGCCCCAATCCCGAAAAACAAGGGGTTTTATTACCATCATCGTCGATGTCAAAGCCTGCGCTCTCTATCCGTCCGTCTCTTCCGATGATCTTGCCGGTCACTATACCGACATACGGCAGATGCATCGCAGAGATCATATCGTCTATGCATTTCGGATCCATGGGCTGCAGGTCCGGTGATATCCTTACCGAAAAAGCATCCCTGTCAAGTCTCCTGCCTGTGTATTTGAGTTCGAAAAAACCGAGGTGCGGCGAGTCGGTGATCTTTGCACTGATCCCGCATTCATTCAGGTGATCGGCCACCGCCCTTTTCCCGGCCTCGTATGCATAGAGCTTCGACGAAGGATCCTCGGACGTCGATCCGGCAACGCTTCGCCAGTGATACAGTACCTTGGGAACATGGACGATCTGTTCTCTATTGAGTCCTCTTGTGCACCGAAGAACCAGGTCATGATCCTGCGCACCGTCAAATTCAGGCCGCAGTCCCCCGACAGCTCTTACAAGATCCGCATCTATCACGAGAAAATGACATATATAGTTGTTCGTACACAGCAGAACAGGGTCAAAATCAGGCTTTCGATTAACATCAAAATACCGGCTCCCGTCGGAGCTTACCTTATCTTCATCGGTATATGCCACAAGCACCTTGGCATCCCTGTCCGCTCCCTGCCTGTCTTCTATGGCACTCATTATATCAAAAAGCGCCGTTTTTTCCAAAACATCATCATGGTCAAGAAGCGCTATATAATCACCGGTGGCCACTGCAAGTGCGGCATTTGTATTGGCTGATATGCCCTTATTGTCTATCTTGATATAGCGGACCTTTTCATCCGAAAAGCCGTAATCTTCGCGAAAAGCCCTGACTGTATCCTGCCTTGATGCACCTTTGCTCGCATCCGCGATGACAAGCTCCCAGTTTTCGTAGCTCTGTCCGCCCACACTGTCCATCATGATCCGAAGAAGCCCCGGATCCGTCTCATAGACCGGCACGAGTATGCTGAACCTTTTCGGATCCCTGAAAACATGCTGTCTTTGTGTCTTAAGGGTCTCTTCATCGGCCGTTTGGGGAACATATGATGCCTCGGCCCTGTCACGCTGCAGACGCTCCATCGCCTTATACAGCGTCTCCTTCAGCCCGTTCCTGCCAAAATACGAGATTGCTCTTTTAATGTAGTGTCTTTTCGAACTCACTCAGTTCCTCCGGTGTTCCGAGCACATGGACTTTTGCCGGATCCACAAGGCATATCCTTACCTTCATACCTTTTCCGATCATATGGTTATAGAGCGGGGCTACGTATTTTTCGCCCTTTTCAAGGTTTTCACCGCTCCCGTAGTATTCGTCGTAAATCTGCTCATACAACGCGCATGAGCCGAAGTAGTATGCACCGAGCGTGCAGTTATCGGAGATCCGCTGCTTTTCCCTGACTTCTGTTGCATCTCCGTTCTCATCGGTCTTCACAAAGCTCCAGTGATCCCCCGGTGCCGGAAAACACGGGATAAAGCCGTCACCGCTTATGTCTTCGGACCTCATGGCGCCTGCTTCGACGTATGTATCGATATTGTAGATCATAAGAGGCTCATCCTTATCCCAGAAAGGTGCAGCCAGCATTGCTGTCGTTGCCTGTCCGTCCGTCATATGATCTATCTCGATCACCTGTATACCGGCGCTGTGTCCCGTTTTTTCCCATTCGTTACGTATGAAGGAAGACGCATTGTCCTCTGCCCTTACGATGAAATAATACTCATTGTCGTCGCGATAATACCCTTCCAGGCTTTCCATCGACAGATCGAAAAGGGTTCTGCCTCCGGTGACGATCTCGTACTTGGGCACGGTATATCCTGCTTTTTTGAACCTCGTACCGAGTCCGGCCATCGTTATCACTATCTGCATCGGTCTCTCCTTACGATCTCATCAAGCTCCTCCACGCTCTTTGAGAGAAACTCGCTCGGGCGAACGGTCCTGTCATCCACGTAGAATCCGTGATGTCCGGGCCAGGGCTTTCCGTATATGATCTCGTCATAAGGTATCTCCCACTTGTCCAGCCAATCCATAAGGATACGGGCCGTATTTGCGTTAATGAGTCCGATATTTCCCTTGTAGGTATTCATGTTCCTGCTGGTCAGAAGGACTATCTTAGCCCCGCCGGCCTTGTACTCCCTGATCTTATCGACCATCTCCTTATAGGGAACGATGTCCTCATATCTCTCATCTTCCCTCTTTACCGGGCACAGCGTCCCGTCAACATCAAATACAAATGTAAGATCCTCGTACATATCACTTCTCCAGACTGTCTAAAATAGCGATGGCATTGAGCACAAACCCGAACACTTTTCTCGGCCTGTCCATATGAAGCGGCAGCATTGACAGGAAAAGCGAGGCTTCATAGAGCCTGATCAGCCTGATATCAATGCCTGCGGCCGAAAGACTCTGAGCGAACATATCCATGAACACGCGGTTGTCGGCGTCGACCTTAACCCTTGCCTTCATGTTCTCATCTACCGTTATCTCATAAAGATCGCTGTTGAAATAATCATAATGCCCGCATATCGAATGCGAGAGCTTGGCATAATCGTAATACGGATCCATATAAAGGTCCTCTTCGGTCATTGCACCCTTCGGGTCTATCAGGACCATGAATGAATCGGGATTCGAATACAGTATGTTGGAAAAGCACAGATCCCCGTGACTTACTGCCTTTACGGGCGCGGGTGACATTCCGGTCCGCATCAGCTCATACATATCCACGTATCTTTTTACTATCTCATCGATATCCTTATAGTCGGTAAGCGCCGCTATGAGGGCCGCAAGCCTGTCATAACCGTCTGTCTCCTTAAGCTGACGTATCCTGTCGTAAACCTTCGTCACATACAGCTTCTTTGCCTGCTCTTCATACTCCGCAGCCGTTACGGTCTCGCTCTTCCTGCGAAAGAGGAAATGAAGAAGGCTTCGAAGTATATCCCTGAACTCGTCATATGTTATCGATGAATGCACGTACCTGATCGCCAGATCGGTCATATGATACCGCTGCATGCTGTAGCTGGCACTGCCTTCATCCTCCTTGTAATCAAAAGGACGTACGAACCACTGTTTCATGTCATCCGGCAGGAGAGAATAGAATTCGTACTCCGCTTTTATCTTCTCCTTTTTTGACGAAGACTTCACAACAGTGTATTCATCACCTGAAAGATCGTTAAAGAACCTCGCATCAAATCCTCCGGTTATGAACGACCTGAAATTAGAAGGATCGGATAGATCGGTAAAGGCCGAACTTACGATCTCGGTATATTTGTCAAAGTCGGCAGGCTGTGCATGCAGATATGCCTCCGCGCTCGGAAAGATAACGCATGCTATTCTGTTCGCCTGTGTTATTTTATAGTTCTCATGTGCATACCCTGCTTTGTATACAATCGTCTCTACATCCTTTATTTTAGCGACTCCGAAGTCAGAGAAGTATAAAATAACAGATGTGTCTTTAAACTCTGCGATCTCTTTGTCTCCGGCATCATAGAACCCCGACACCCCGGGGATGTCAGCAAACAGATCGGCCATCCTGTCGCGAAGGGTACGCCTCTTGTATATCGTCTGCCCGAAACTCTTACCGCCCGTTATGGCGGCGATGTCTTTTCCGGGTTTTCTCTTATCATCATAGACTATGGCTGTTTTTCTTATCATTTTCCGGTTTCCTCTATGGCTTTGCTCTTATGCTTGATCACAAGATATCTTACTGTAAATATCACTGTCAGGACCGCTATGACTATTGCGGAAGCGTATGTATACCAGACCTTCATGTCATAGCTTCTGCCAGAGACTATGGACTCTATATATGCTCCGAAATCGGCTACCGAAAACTTTCCGCCCATTATCTTTGTAAATCCCGCGAGAACAGCCATCTCAAGTATCCAGGCCGCCAGCGAGAACAGGAACAGTATGCCGTATCTTCCCTTAACGAGGTCTCTGACGTAAGTATACCAGCCGTTAACATGCTCGAGCGCCGAAAGCGCCATCATGGACCTCTTTGAATCCTTGGAGGTGATGATATACCTGTTCAGGAATGTATACGATGCGGGAAAGACCATGTATGTGATGATTATGACCGCAGTAAATGCAGCCAGCAGCATGGTCGGCACTGCCACCCGTCCCAGATACAGCAGCTGATACGGCAGCAATATGAGGCACAGCGCCAGCGTATCAAAGAACCTGTCGATCAGTACCGAGAAAAAACCCGTCCTGAAGCCTTTCGATATCCTCGAGAACACGATCACTCTGTACACTTCACCGAGCTTATACGGTATGAGCAGGTTAACGAGCGTCGTGCGAAGGTATGCGGGCACGAACCTGTCGAACGAGACCTTTCTGTCCATAACGATCAGATAGAGTCTCATCATCTTTATAAAATGCACACATATGAAGCTTATGAGTATTACGACGGCGATCGCTATGTTCATACGGTATCTGCCTCATACCTCTCTATTATCTTATCTCTGTACTCGGAGGTAATGACCGCCGGGTCTTTTCTGTACTCATTCAGCATGGACAGAACCTTTAAGGCCTGGTTGGCCATCTTAACGTTCGATACCTGGTCATCCTCTCTCCAGCTGATCGGATAGAACTTGATATCATGTCCGTAGAACTCGGATGCCATGATCATCAGGTAGTTGAACATAAGATCGTCCCTGAACTTCTCATAGAAACGGGACCGGAGCATATCGACACTGTACATGTTAAGTCCCGATCCGAGATCGTATATCCTTCTTCCGAGAACATATGCAAACAGAAAATCGTATACTATATTGCCGACGGTACGAAATGTCGAATAACCCTCAAGCTTTGATCCGGGCATGAACCTTGCACCGAGGATGCAGTCATGCTTGCGATAGTATCTCTTTGCAAGTACCGGTATGATATCCGATATACTTCCCTGATCGTCTCCGTGCAGAACTATCACATAGTCATATCCGTGGTCTATCGCATAACCGAACGCGACCTTGTGCGAACCTCCCAGGCCGTAGTTCTCCCTGTTGCGAAGAAGCGTTATCGGCATGCTCGCATGGGCGTGCATATAATCGATGACCGCCTCTTCGGTACCGTCCGTGCTGCGGTTATTGACCACGATTATCTTACTTATAAAAGCCATTTC
>CADCPL010000154.1 GCA_902803305.1 uncultured Lachnospiraceae bacterium | reverse complement strand
TGAGGCCTTAGTGCGCGATCAGGGGCTCGAACCCTGGACACCCTGATTAAGAGTCAGGTGCTCTACCAACTGAGCTAAGCGCGCATTTTGTTTGTAACGCAAGTGCTATTATATTATAATGTTTTTTGAATTGCAAGGACTTTTTAACGTATTTTAAGGGTTTTTCGATATGATATACGAAACACACACGCATTTTGACGACAAAGCGTTTGATGAAGACCGCGAAGATGCGATAAAAGCGGCGATCGCAGCAGGCGTCGGAAGGTTTGTAAATGTGGGCGCATCAATGGACGGATGCATAAGATCCGTCGAACTGGCCCATAAGTATGAGGAGTTTAGTGCAGCTGTCGGAGTTCATCCCGAAGACTGCAAAGATCTTACGGAAGCTGACATGGACCGGCTTGAAGAGATGGCAGCCGATGAAAAGGTCGTGGCCATAGGTGAGATCGGGCTTGATTACTACTGGGACGAGCCGGAAAGAGACATCCAGAAGAAGTGGTTTGCACGTCAGATCCGCCTGGCACGAAAAGTCGGACTTCCGATAATAGTTCATTCAAGAGATGCCGCGGAGGATACGCTGAGTATCATAAAAAATGAAAATGCCGCTGAAGTAGGGGGCATCATACACTGTTTTTCATATCCGACAGAAGTGGCAAGGCAGTATGTCGACATGGGATTTTACATCGGGATCGGCGGTGTGGTCACGTTCAAGAACGGCAGGAAGCTAAAAGAAGTTGCGGCCAACATTCCGATCGAGAGCATCGTTGTGGAGACCGATTCTCCGTACATGGCTCCCGTTCCACACAGAGGCAAGCGCAACTCATCTCAGTATCTGCCTTTCATTATAGAAGAGATAGCAAAGATTAAAGGGATGGCGCCGGCAGAGGTGGAATCCGTCACATATGACAATGCGGTAAGGCTTTTTGGTAAATAAAGTGAGTGATCTTGTAAATGCCGGTGTTACGGCGCAGATTATAAAAAAATACGATTTTTCCTTCCAGAAGAGGTTCGGTCAGAATTTTCTCATTGATGATCATGTCCTCGGCAAGATAATCGATGCGGCACTCATAGAGGAGAGTGACGGTGTCATTGAGATCGGTCCCGGGATCGGTACGATGACGCAGCGTCTGTGCGAGCGTGCGGGCAAGGTAGTTGCGATCGAGATAGACAGGGAGCTGATCCCCATATTGTCGGAGACGTTGTCCGCATATGACAATGTAAAGATAGTAAATGCCGACGTGATGAAGACGGATCTGGCGGCGCTCATAAGCGACGAGTTTCCGGGCATGAACGTAAAAGTTGTTGCGAACCTGCCCTACTACATCACTACGCCGATCGTTATGAACCTGCTCGAGGAAAGACTTCCGATAGACTCCATCACCATAATGGTCCAGAAAGAGGTCGCGGAGCGCATGCAGGCAGGTCCCGGGTCAAAAGACTACGGAGCACTTTCCCTTGCGGTGTCATATTATGCGGACACGTATATAGCGGCAAACGTTCCGCCCAACTGTTTCATGCCGCGTCCGAAGGTCGGCTCCGGCGTGATCCGGCTGACGATACGAAAGGACAATGCAGTAAACGTATCCGATGAAAAACTCATGTTTGACCTTATCCGGGCGGCCTTCAATCAGAGAAGGAAGACGCTGACCAATGCGATAGCCAATTACTCGGGGCTGTCTTATACCAAAGAGGAAGCCGCGGCTGCGATTCAAAAACTCGGACTTAGCGAGACGATAAGGGGCGAAGCACTTACCCTTGAGCAGTTTGCCAAACTGGCTGATTTTTTGACATCATAACCACCGTATGGTAAAATGTCGGGATAGTGGGCATATGTTGCCTTAGGGAGTTCTGATTTTGGATAAGTATGAATATCAGGTCTGTGCAGACCAGATAAAATCATTGATCAAGGAACATCGTTTCCAGGAGGCGATGGATATCGCCGACACCATCGACTGGAGAAGAGTCAAGAGCTTTTCCATGTTGTGTACGGTCAGTGAGATATACAAAGTAACAAAGCATTATTCTGAAGCCAGGGACATTCTTCTTCTGGCTTATGAGAGATATCCCGACAGAGCGAATGTTGTCTATGCGCTCTGTGAACTTGCTATCAAGCTTGATGAGCTGAACGAAGCCATCGAGTATTATCGGGAATACGTTCATTTAAAACCCCACGATACAAACAGATATGTGCTCCTGTACAAGATATATGAAGCTCAGGATGTGCCCCTCGAGGAAAAGATCTCTCTTCTTGAGGAGTTTAAGAGAGCGGAATATACGGAGAAATGGGCATACGAGCTGGCGCTTTTGTACCACAGGGACGGTCAGGAGACCAAGTGTGTGGAGACATGCGATGAGCTTGCGCTGTGGTTCGGCGAAGGTCCTTACGTTCGTAAGGCGCTCGAACTGAAGATGCAGCATTCACCTCTTACAAGAGAGCAGCAGCAGAAGTATGATGGTGTATACGATGCGCCGACCATTCCTACGGGAGAGACCGAAGAGACGGTTCATATATATGAGACTCAGTCCATGCCATTATATGCAAAAGGAGCCAGTCCTTATGAAACGGCTCCGATGGATAACGGCAGTGAGCCTCTTCTTAAGTATCCGCAGAAAGCTTCCGATGAGACCGGTCCGCTGCCCGCTCAGACAGGCGGCGCACATCCGGTATCTCAGCCTGTATCACAGCCGGTGCAGCAGGCACCGGGACAACAGAATATCCAGCAGACAGCGGACATTCAGATCGCACCGATCACAAATGATAAGTATTCAACCATGAACCTGCAGGAAGAGCTTGCCAGGAACATGGAGGAGTTTTATGCCAGGGAAAAAGCCGTCGTTCCGACACCTTACTACGGAGTGACGTCACAGTTATATGACCAGTCGCAGGAGCAGTTCATGCAGCAGCTCAACCAGGCGGGGCCTATGCAGCAACCGATGCCTGAGCAGATGTACGGGCAGGCTCAGCCGATGCCGCAGCAGCCTGAATATCAGCAGCCTGCATATCAGCAGCCTGTATATGAGCAACCGCAGCAGATGTACCAGCAGCCCGTATACGAGCAGCCGGTGCAGCCCGGTTATCAACAGCCTGTATACGAACAGCCACAGCAAATGCCGGTACAGCCTGCATATCAGCAGCCTGTGTACGAACAACCGCAGCAGCCGGTTTATGAGCAACCCCCGGTTCAGGTCCAGCCTCAGGTGCAACCGCAACCTCCGGTTCAACCTCAGCCGCAACCTCAAGTTCAGGTCCAGCCTCAGCCGGTGGTAAGCCGGGCAGAGGAGCCCGTAGTTGACGAACAGGTTCCGGGACAGATAGATCTGACCGACTTCATGAAGGACTGGGAAGAAAAGAAAAAGAACGGCGAGGAGCAGATGCGCCAGCAGCTTCGGAGCAAGACCAAAGAGCAGACGGCAGATATCATGTCTCAGCTTGCAGGTGTCATTCCGGGACTCGATGATAAGATCGAAGAACATGTGCATCAGACAGAGATAGAAAAACCCGAGCCTGCCGAAGAAGAAAGCACAGTCAGGGAAGAAGTTCTTAAGGACGACAAGAAAGGCGTTGTCACGAGAACCACTATCCCTTCACCTATATTTGAAAGAGAAGAAGTTAAGAGAACCGAGTCAGGTGCCAAGATCAACGGACCTGCCAGGACATCGATCACGGAAGCGATACCCGATGTGCTTCCGGATGCGGATATGCCGCTTGTCGGAGATGTTCTTCCTTCGGGAAGGAAGCTGACTCTCGATGAGGAATACGGCGGAAATATCGCGCAGATCAGGAAGGAAGACAAAGAGCTTGTTAAGAGGCTTACGGGAGAACTGCCTGAGCCTGAAGAAGTTCCGGAGCCCGAACCGCAGGAGCCTCAGCCTGAAGACTACGGTGAGACCGAGGAGATGGAAGAGGTGGAGCAGCCCGATCTTCCCGAGGACATAGAGTCTGAACGGGAACCTGAACCGGAGCCTCAGCCCGAGCCAAAGCCTGAAGGAGTAGTCATCGAGAAGACTGTAGAGCCGGCAACCAAGCCCGAGCCCGAAGTTAAGCCCGAGCCTCAGGAAACTTTCGAAGAAAAGAAAGAGCCCGTAAGTGAAGAGGCAGTAGTAAAGCACGGCCTGACCGCTCCGATACAGTATCCGTACAGTGTTGATGATATCGGTGAAGTTGAAGAACTTGAAACGATAGATCAGCCCGATGAAGTTGATGATATGCTCAAGACCCGTCCGATCCCTCAGGAAGAGATCGAGGCGCGGATGAGATATGAGGCCGGCATCGAAGAAGATTTCTCGGCCGATGAAGAGAATGGCGCCAAGAAGGCTAATCACCCTTCGTGGATGAAGCTTGAAGAAAATATAACGAGCCGCAGGGATTTCGATGAGTCCGAGATGGCGATATTCGGAAGATTTGAGGGAATAGAATCTCTCAAAGCCCAGATAGTCGATGTTATGGATGACATGAAGATGGAAGCGTCGCGCGGTAATGTCATCGTGATGGGATCCGAAGACTTCGGATGCAAGAGCCTTGCCATAGATATCGTTAAGGCGATCCAGACAGTGGATTCGTCATTCTCCGGAAAGGTTGCCAAGATATCGGGAGAAGCGCTTAACAAGAAGAATATCCAGATGACGCTCCAGAAGCTTGCAAACGGAGCTCTTATCGTTGAGAATGCAGGCGGTCTGACACCTATCACGGTAAATGCGATAACCGAGACTCTTCAGAACGATGTGGAATCGATCCTTGTGGTTCTTGAAGGAGAGAAGGAAACTCTCGAGCCGCTCCTTAACGGCTGCGCCGAGACCAAGACAGTATTTGATGCAAGGATCGTCATAGATGATTTTTCAAATGCTGATCTTGTTGCATATGCAAAAGGCTACGCAAGAGAGATGGCATACAGCATAGATGACATGGGAACGCTTGCACTTTACAACAAGATCGGTGATATGCAGACTATCGATCATGTCGTAACGGTAGATGAAGTCATAGAGATCGTCGATAATGCGATAAGGCATGTTGACCGCAAGAACATGTCCCATTTCATGGATGTTCTGCTGGCCAAGAGATATGACGATGATGACTGCATAGTTCTGCGCGAAAAGGATTTTCTGAACTGATTGGTTTGATTTTCATAAGGAGTAAAAATGGCAGTAGCTAAGAAAGCACCGGCTAAAAAGACAACAGCAAGAAAGACAACAACAAAAGCGGCACCGAAGAAGACCGTACCGAAAAAGATCTCTCCGTTCATAACCGACATGGATATGTACCTGTTCAATACGGGTACGCATTACGACATATACAAAAAACTGGGCGCACATCTTTGCGAAAAAGACGGAAAGAAGGGCGTCTATTTTGCCGTATGGGCACCGAATGCCAAAGAGGTGTTCCTTATTACCGATCATAACGGCTGGAACGAAGATGAGTACAGGATGACCAGGCTTGAGCCGGCAGGCATATATGAGATATTCGTTCCGGATATGGGAATTGACTGTCTGTACAAATATCTCATATACACGACACAGGGGAAAAAGCTTTACAAGGCCGATCCTTTTGCGAATAAGGCAGAGCTTCGTCCGGGCACAGCCAGTGTTACCGCTGATTATTCGGATATTGCCTGGTCTGACCAGACATGGATGAAGAACAGATCTGAGATGAACCTGTTCGAGTCTCCGATCGCGATATATGAATGTCATATAGGTTCTTGGATGAGACATCCCGGACGCGAGGATGAAGGTTTTTATACATACCGTGAATTTGCGGACAGGATGACGGAGTATCTGCTGGATATGCATTATACGCATATCGAGCTTATCGGTATCGCCGAGCATCCTTTTGACGGATCATGGGGATATCAGGTCACAGGCTATTATGCTCCTACAACGAGATACGGATCCATTGAAGATTTCGCATATATGATCAACAAGTTCCATAAAAACAAGATCGGCGTCATCCTTGACTGGGTACCGGCTCACTTCCCGAGAGATGCACATGGTCTGGCTGATTTTGACGGACAGGCGCTTTATGAATATGCGGACCCGAGAAAGGGAGAGCATCCCGACTGGGGCACGAAGATATTTGATTACGGTAAGCTTGAGGTCAAGAACTTCCTCATCGCCAATGCGATATTCTGGCTGAAGGAGTTCCATATCGACGGACTTCGCGTTGATGCCGTAGCTTCAATGCTCTATCTTGATTACGGTAAGAAGGACGGTGCGTGGATACCGAACAAGTACGGCGGAAACCACAATCTTGAAGCGATCGAATTTTTCAAGCATCTTAATTCATATATCAAGGGAGTGTTCCCGGGTGTTATGATGATCGCCGAGGAATCGACTGCATGGCCGAAGGTTACGGATACTCCGGAAAACGACGGACTCGGATTTACCTTCAAGTGGAACATGGGATGGATGCATGATTTTTGTGACTACATGAAGCTCGATCCCATATTCAGAAGAGATAACCATTATAAGATGACTTTCGCCATGAGCTATAATCAGGCGGAGAAATACATACTCGTTCTGTCACATGATGAAGTCGTACATCTGAAGTGTTCGATGCTGAACAAAATGCCGGGCTTCTATGTGGATAAGTTCGCAAACCTGCGTGTCGGTTATACATACATGATCGGTCACAGCGGCAAGAAGCTTCTGTTCATGGGACAGGAATTTGCCCAGGATACGGAGTGGAGCGAGCAGAGAGAGCTTGAGTGGGGACTTCTTGCGGATGATCTTCATTCGGGAATGCAGAGTTATGTCAGAGAGCTGCTTAACCTGTACAACAAATATCCGTGTCTGTATGAGCTCGATCACGAAAGCGAAGGTTTCTCGTGGATCAATGCGGATGATACATACAAGAGCATCTACTC
>CADCPL010000153.1 GCA_902803305.1 uncultured Lachnospiraceae bacterium | reverse complement strand
GGTGCCGATAAGGTCGGGCGGTGTTCACGATTATCCTCTGTATACCATCCAAAGAGAATATATGAGAGAAGCAGCCGGAAGGATATACTATCCGGAATACACATTTTCTGAAAGCGATCTTCACAGACCCGTTGTTGAGCCTGTAGAACGGGACCGTAAAGAGATGGTCTTTTTGCCGTTCTCCCCCCGATATTGGGAATTCATGGAAAAAGAGTGGGCTAAGTATGCAGACGATCCCGATTGGGATGTCTATGTGATCCCGATACCGTATTACAGAAAGATCGAATATGGGGAGCATGGATCGCTTGTTTATGAAGTTCAGGGGTATCCTGATAATGTTACACTTACGGGATTTGATGCGTATGATTTTGACAATCGGATGCCGGATCGGATAGTGATCCAGAATCCGTATGATGAATATGACAATGCAATAACGGTTCATCCGAGGTTTTACACGGGACTTCTGCGCCAGATCACAAAAGAACTTGTATATATACCGTATTTTCAAACGGATTACAGTGACAACAGTGATGAGCGGTCGGTGATCGTTTCTTCATACTATATACGAGTACCCGGAGTTACAAGGGCTGATCGGGTAATACTCCAAACAGAGGAACTTAGAAAACTCTATATTGATGAACTAACCCGGTTTGCGGGAGATGATACCAGAAAGATTTGGCAGGAACGTATAACAGTAGATGAGTCGATAACACCGGATCCGAAATGTATAGGACTCTATGCGGATGAGGTTCCCGATGACTGGTGGAAATATCTTGTTGATGATGACGGAGAAGGAAAGAAGGTATTGCTGTATCATAACAATGTCGGAAATATCGTTATAGATGGTCAGAAATATTTTGACAAGATGATGAGATCTTTTGAGATATTCGCTCAAAACAAGGAAAAGATGAGCATCTTTTGGCAGGTTTCCGCCGAGACAAGGAATGTTCTTGAGATCCATTATCCGGATCTGTATGAAAAATACGGGCAGATGTATGAAAAATTCATCGAAATGGACCTCGGGATATACTCGGAGTCTGATGACTATACGAAGGCTGTGGCAGTTGCCGATGCATATTACGGAGACAGGGATACCATCATGAATAAGGTAAGGCTGATGGGCAAACCGGTCATGATACAGAATATCGAGGTATGATATGAACATACTGTTTTACCGATACGGAAGCATATGCGAGCCGGATATATTAAAATGCTTTAGTGAATCGGGGCATAAGTGCACGACGATCGAAGATGAGATAAATGATAAGAGCCTCACGGGTGCCGATTCGGTCAGACTTGTTGACAGAGAACTTTCAAACGGCAGTTATGACTGCGTTTTTACGATCAATTTCTATCCTGCCATATCCGATCTTTGTAATATCTATCATATACGTTATATCAGCTGGATCGTTGACAGTCCGGTACTTGAACTGTTTGCATCCTCGATCTCAAATGAGTGGAACAGGGTGTTCGTATTTGACAGAGCACAGTATGAGGACATCCGGACTTATAATCCGGATCATATCTTTCATTATCCTCTTGCGGTTGACACCGGATCGAAACAAAGTGTGATAGCTTCTGCGGTCGCTGATGGTAGCGCAGAGAAATACCGCTGTGATATCTCGTTTGTGGGATCTCTTTATACCGAGAAGGATCCGATGGCAGGGCTTCCCAGATCAACATCATATCTGAAAGGATTTATGGACGGTCTGTGCGAAGCGCAGCTAAGAGTATACGGATACTGGTTCGTTCAGGATCTTATTACGGACAGGGTTATTGAGGATTTTAAAGCTGAGATTCCGGGTTACTTTCAGATGAAAACCGACAATCATCTGACAGACAGGATCGTTATCGGGCAGTATTACATGGGAAATCACATCACCGCTATGGAGAGAGAACGACTTATTGCTTATATAGCGGACAGATATCCGATTGATGTTTACACGAGGAGCAGCACGGAAAGGATCCGAAAAGCGAACTGCTGTGGGGGATGCGAGACGATCACACAGATGCCTGTTATTTTTCATGAGAGCAGGATAAACATCAATCCTACTTCAAAAGCGATAAGATCGGGAATACCTCTTCGTGTGTTTGATATATTTGCATGTGAGGGATTTATGCTCAGCAATTATCAGCCGGAGTTGTGTGAACTTTTTGTTCCGGGAGAGGATTTTGCATTTTATGATTCCATAGAGCAGGTGCCGGAACT
>CADCPL010000152.1 GCA_902803305.1 uncultured Lachnospiraceae bacterium | reverse complement strand
GGCCCGAAGAAATATGAGCCGAAAGACCAGTTCTTCTATTATCGGCATGACAATGACCGCCTGCATGATATGCCTTGTGTCAAGAGATCGTATCACTTCCATGTAGCTGCTGTACTGTCCCGCGGCCGGGGTGTTTTCCATAATAATTACAGCGGCGTTTACAAGGTAAGCGCCGCCTATCTGCATTACTATACCGAGCAGGATGAGTGCGGCAATATTGCCCGCCGTCATCATCCTCTTCTTACGAATGACTGTCTTCTTATCCATTGCTTTCCCTGACTATCTTATCCTCCGGAAGGTGCCTCAGTATACACTCCTCAAGATCCGCACTCTTAACAGGCTTGCTCAGATATGATACAAAACCTTCCTCAAGATACATCTCCTGAGCGCCCACAAGAGCATTCGCGGTAAGCGCTACTACAGGCGTATCTGCATTAAGACCCTCTGCCTGCTCTCTTATGCGATGAAGCGCTTCTATACCGTCCATGATAGGCATCATGTGATCCATCAGTATCAGGTCATAGCTCTTCATGAGCGTATATTTAAGACATTCATCACCGCTCGCGGCAAGGTCTATCTGTATCTCCGTATTCTTAAGAAGGAGACGTACTACATTCAGGTTCATCTTTACGTCGTCGACAACAAGTATCCTTGCATAAGGAGCCGTGAACTTCTCTCTCTTTTCGGCTTCTTTTTCAGCCTTTTCACTGTGTCCGCCGCCTTCGCCCCTGCGCTTGAACCGCTCGTCAAATTTGCCGACGGTCCCTTTATCAGCGATCTTCTGAGGGATCGTTACCGTAAACGTGGAACCTTCATACAGAACGGAATCAACCGTGATGGTACCGCCCATCATGTCTGTGAACTTCTTGGTGATCGTAAGTCCCAGACCGGTTCCTTCGATATTCCTGTTGTTCTTCTCATCGATCCTCTTGAACGAATCAAACAGGTACTTCTGATTTTCCTCGGATATACCTATACCCGTATCTTTTACGGAAATGATAAGGTTTATATTATCATCATCGATCTTCTCATGATCAAACCTAAGTTTCACCTGCCCGTCCTTTGTGTACTTAACGGCATTGGTCAGTAGGTTCATGATTATCTGACGGATCCTGACCTCATCACCGTACAGGAATGCGGGGATGTCCGGGTCGTTTTCTATGATGAACTCGAGTTCCTTTCTCTTGGCCCTCATGAAGATCATGTTGTAGCAGTCATTCATTATCGAGAACAGCTCAAACTCAACAGGATGCAGTTCCATCTTGCCCGACTCGATCTTGGAGAAATCAAGGATATCATTAACGAGCGAAAGTAACTGATGTCCCGCACTGTCTATATCATTGGCGTATTCAAGTATCTGCTTATCCTGACACTCGCGGATTATCATCTCATCCATGCCAAGGACCGCATTAATGGGGGTCCTGATCTCATGCGACATATTGGCAAGGAACGTCGTCTTGGCCTCACTTGCACTTGCAAGCCTTACATTTGCCTCCTCCAGTTCCTCGTTGAGCTTACGAAGTTCCTCATCGCTCTCCTTAAGTATCCTTGCCTGCTTTTCGTATGCATAAGTCTGATATTTAAAGATCAGACCGAATATTATCGTGACAAAAATAAAAGCACCGGCCGTGTCGGTTATCTCATCATTTCTGTTGGTAAGATGCTCCACATACTGCGGATAATGGTTCTCGATACGAAGACAGCCGTTGAGTATAACAAAATTAATGACCGATATGACAACAGCCCATTTGATATCAACAAGAAGCCAAGTAAAAATGGCACCGAACAGCATCCACTGTACTATACCCGTTGCGTAGCCGCCGCACATAAAATACATAACGGGGAATAAAAATATGTTGGTTATCGTTGTGATAAGGATCGCAGGAACCTTTGACTCGGGAAATTTATTGACCAGATACAGGACGAACGCGATAATAGCCGCCATGAGAAACTGTATCACAATGCCCCCGGCACTTGTTCCGACGAATATCGTGACTATAGTACTAGGTATCTGCACCAAAAGAGCGCTTCCCAATATAACATTGACAAGCTTGTGTCTGATAGTCAGTTCATCTCTGAAAAAATACTTTAGGATCTTCTTCAGACGTTCCATATAAGGATTGTACTACTTAATCCTCTTTCCGACAACAACGAGTCTTCCGTTGTCCACATGATATGCGCAAACAGATAAGGTTATGAATTCATCTCCGAATGATGCGGTAACTCCCGTATCATACATTGATTTTTCTTTGATATTTTTATAAAAATCATTGAACTGCTCTTCGTTTTCCGCATTGAAGAACTGATAGTACTTGAAGACATCGGTCTCCGACTTCTTGTATACCTGACTGAGAAAGACAGAGCAGATCTCATATTCTCTTTCCTCGTAAAGGCTCGAGAACTTGATGATCGAATGATCCTTCTCGAATGACTGCTGTCTGTACTTATCGAGGCTTCCGAACATCGTACCGTTCTTCATGTTATGTCC
>CADCPL010000151.1 GCA_902803305.1 uncultured Lachnospiraceae bacterium | reverse complement strand
GCGTCTTGTGGATGAGATCTATAAGTACTCTCCGTCGGAGATAATATGCAATGAGGCGTTCACAGTTTCGGGATTTGATTTTGAAGGCCTTAAATTCCACATGAACGTTGTCATATATCCGATAGAACCATGGTATTTTGACGACGGATCGTGCGAAGAAGCGATCAAAAGACAGTTTTCGACCGTTACCGTAGCCGGGCTCGGACTTGGCGAAAGATCGGGCATGGTCGTATCATCCGGGGCTCTTATACAGTATCTGCTTCAGACGCAAAAGGGCGGTATAGACCAGATAAGGAATATCAGTGTATACTCCGTTACCGATTACATGGTTGTTGACAGTGCAACAAGGCGGAATCTTGAGCTTACCGAGACTATGCTTGAAAAGACCAAGAAGGGATCTCTTTTGTATGTGCTCGATAAGACAAAGACAGCCATGGGAGCCAGAATGATCCGCTCTTTTCTTGAACAGCCCCTTACGGATATAAAAAGGATAAATGAGAGACTGGATGCGGTCGGTGCATTTGCCGATGACCTTATACTCAGAGAAGAGCTACGTGAATACCTGAATCCCGTATACGATATCGAACGTCTTATGGGAAAGATCAATTATCATTCGGCAAATCCGCGTGATCTTATCGCATTCGCTAATTCGATACGCATGCTTCCGCCCATTAAATCTCTCTTGTCGGATACGAAGGTGGCTGCCGTAAGAAACTTAAGTGACGGTCTTGATACACTTGAAGATCTGTGCGCTGTCATAGATTCCTCGATAAGCGAGGATGCTCCGATCAATATCAAGGAAGGCGGCATAATAAGATCCGGGTATTCCGAAAAGGTAGATTCGCTCAGGAACGCAAAGACCGAAGGAAAAAAATGGCTGGCGGAGCTTGAGGCTGAAGACAGACAGCGTACCGGGATCAAGAATCTTCGTATCAAGTACAATCGCGTGTTCGGATATTATTTTGAAGTCACGAATTCTTTTCTTGAGTTTGTACCCGAAGATTTCATCCGTAAACAGACACTCGCCAATGCCGAGAGATATACGACTGTACGGCTTAAGGAACTTGAGGATACGATACTTAACGCCGAAGATAAGCTGTTTTCTCTGGAATATGATCTGTTCATCGAGATCAGGAACAAAATGGCAGCTGCAGTGGACAGGATACTTGAAAGCGCGAGAATAACAGCACTTGCGGATGCATATTCATCACTCGGATATGTTGCGGCGGCTAACGGGTATGTCAGACCTACACTTAATACAAAAGGGATCGTTGATATCAAAGGCGGCAGGCATCCGGTAGTCGAACAGCTCACCAAAGATGAGATGTTCATATCAAACGATACATATCTCGATAATAACGCTAACAGGATAAGTGTCATAACCGGTCCCAATATGGCCGGGAAATCCACATACATGAGACAGGTGGCGCTTATAGTGCTTATGGCGCAGATCGGATCTTTCGTTCCTGCATCCGCTGCAAATATCGGAGTGGTTGACAGGATATTTACAAGGGTTGGCGCCAGCGATGATCTTGCAAGCGGAAGATCGACATTTATGGTTGAGATGACGGAGGTTGCCAACATACTCCGCAATGCCACATCGAGGAGCCTTCTGATACTTGATGAGATAGGGCGCGGAACGTCAACGTTTGACGGCCTTTCGATAGCCTGGGCTGTCATAGAATATATCAGCAATAAGAAACTGCTCGGTGCAAAGACACTGTTTGCGACTCACTATCACGAGCTTACCGAACTTGAAGGAAAGATAGAAGGAGTCAACAATTACTGTATCGCCGTAAAAGAGCAGAAGGATACTATAGTTTTCCTGCGCAAGATCGTGAAAGGCGGGGCTGACAGAAGTTACGGAATTGCGGTCGCAAAACTCGCAGGGCTGCCTGAAAGTGTAGTTGCAAGGGCAAATGAGCTTGCGGGCAAATTATCGGAGAATGATATTTCCGCAAGTGTAAGATCGATCGCAGAGTCGCCGGTAAAGAAAGAGATACTGAAAAAGAGTGATGATGTTGACAGAGGTCAGATGTCACTTTTCGATACGGTAAGTGATGAAGAGATAATCAGGGAGCTCGGAGAACTCGACTGTAACAACATGACTCCGATGGAAGCGCTCAATGCGCTTTGCGCTCTTCAGAGCAGACTTAAGAACAGATGGTGAAAAAATGCCCGATATAAACATTCTGGACGAATCCACTATAAACAAGATAGCCGCCGGCGAGGTGGTCGAAAGACCCGTATCGGTCATCAAGGAACTGGTAGAGAACGCAGTAGATGCAGGTGCAAAGAATATAAGTGTCGAGATAAAGGGCGGCGGGATCGATCTGATACGTGTTACCGATAACGGATGCGGTATCAGCCGTGACGACATACCCAAGGCATTTTTGCGCCATGCCACAAGCAAGATATGCTGCGCGGATGATCTTCTGGATATAAGATCCCTGGGATTCAGGGGAGAGGCGTTGTCTTCGGTTGCGGCTGTATCAATGGTTGAACTTATGACCAAGACGGAAGATGCGGTATTTGGTTACCGTTACAGGATCGAAGGCGGAAGGGAGATGTCATTTGATGAAGCGGGACTTCCGAACGGAACGACCATCATCGTCAAAAATCTGTTCTACAATACTCCGGCCAGAAGAAAATTTTTAAAAAGCGCAGTTACGGAAGGCGGATATATTACCGAGCTTATGGAAAGGCTCATATTGTCACATCCTTCCGTTTCTTTCAAATATACGATGAACGGTGTCGTCAAGCTCTCAAGCACCGGAAACGGAGATGTGATGGCTGACGTGTATTCCGTTTTCGGGAGGGATATCTCTCGTCTTCTTGTAAATATCGAATATGATGATGAAAAGATGCGCCTGCGGGGGTTTGTGGGAAAACCGGAGCTTTCACGCGGAAACAGGAACTTCGAACTGTTTTTTGTTAACAACAGATACATCAAGAGCAAAATTCTTTCATCGGCAACGGAAGAGGCATACAAGCCTTACATGATGCTTCACAGATTTCCGTTCGTGATCCTTTATCTGGATATAGACAGCAGTTGTATCGATGTAAATGTTCATCCTTCCAAGACGGAGATCAGGTTTTACGAAGAACAGGAGCTCTATCGCATTATTTATGAAGCTGTAACGGCCGGTATCACAAGGCAGGAACTCATACCCGAAACGCCTGTGATGAAGGAAACCACTGTTTCGGGGGCGGGATCAGATAGAGTTTGCGAGAAAGTATCCGAGAAAGTATCCGAGAAAGTCCCCGAGCCTTCGGTACCGGTCAGCATCCCGGAGCCGTTTGAAGAAAAGAGAATAAGGGAGTTTAATGAAACTGTTACGCAAGCCGCTTCACAAACACCATTGGTATCATCCACTGTTCAGGAGACACTTTTCAAAGAAGGTTTTCTATCCGAACAGGCAAGAAGATCGCACAGGATAATAGGTCAGGTTTTTGATACTTACTGGATAGTTGAATATGAAGACAGTCTGTATCTGATAGATCAGCATGCAGCTCATGAAAAGGTATTGTATGAAAGATTTTCAAAACAGATCGCGGCAAATTCCGTCATGTCTCAAACTCTCAGTCCTCCGTGTATCCTGTCATTTTCGCCGGCACAGGCTGATATAATAGATGAAAACATAGAGATACTGGCGCAGACGGGATTTGCGGTAGAACACTTCGGAGGAAATGATTTTGCAATAAGCGCCGTTCCGACCGAACTTTTCGGAATGTCCGAGAAAGATTACTTCATAAGTGTTGTCGACGGACTTTCGGAAAAGAACATAAAACCTGCCCAGATCAAGGACAGGATCGCCACGATGGCATGCAAAGCCGCGGTCAAAGGCAATATGCATATGTCCGTTGCGGAGGCCGAGGCACTTATTTCCGAACTGCTGGCTCTTGATAATCCGTATAACTGCCCGCACGGAAGACCGACTATAGTATCTTTCTCAAAATACGATCTTGAGAAGATGTTCAAGAGGATAGTATGATATGAAGCCGCTTGTCATTTTAGCCGGACCTACTGCCGTCGGAAAATCGGAAGCAGCGATAAAGCTTGCAAAAAGGATAGACGGAAGCATAATCAGCGCAGATTCCATGCAGGTATACAAAGGTATGGATATAGGTACCGCCAAGGTATCCGAAGATGAGAGAGATGGTATAAGGCATTATCTCATAGATGTCCTGGATCCGGCCGAAGATTTTAACATCGTAATGTTTAAGGAAATGGCAGAATCTGCCATGAATGAGATATGGGACATGGGACGCATACCGATCATGGTAGGGGGGACCGGCTTCTATATCCAGAGCGTTCTGTATGATATTCCCTTTGCACCCGGTGATGAGATGACAGAATACAGGGAAATGCTCGCAGAACTCATCAGACAGAACGGCAGCGTTTATGTCCATGATATGCTTAAAAGAGTCGATCCTTCAGCCGCAAAGAAGATCCATCCTAATGACAGCCGCAGGGTGATACGCGCGCTTGAGTATAATAAGCAAACCGGAATGCCTATTTCGGAACATAACAGTGACAGCATGAACAGAACGTCACCATACAGGTTCTGCTATTTTGTTCTTACCGATGAGCGGCAGAAGATATATGACAGGATAAACCGTCGTGTGGACAGGATGATCGAAGAAGGTCTCGTTGACGAAGTAAAAGGGCTTATGGACAGGGGACTTGATAAGAGTTTTGTTTCGATGCACGGACTCGGATACAAAGAGATCATAGATCATCTTGAAGGTTCGATATCTCTTGAAGAGGCGGTATATATAATCAAAAGAGATACAAGGCATTTTGCCAAAAGACAGCTTACATGGTTCAAACGGGAAAGAGATGTGTGTTTTATCAACATAAGCGAAGAAAAAGATGTTGTTGATACAATGATAAGTCAGCTTGAAAAAAAGGGTATATTTAATGGATGATCTTATAAACTATTATGAAAAATGCGGGATAAGCAAAGAAGTTTATTCGTTCGGCGAGAAGATACTCGATTCACTTAAAGACAGATTCGAGACTTTTGATAAGACGGCAGAGTACAATCAGCTCAAGGTTCTTGGCGCCATGCAGCAATGCCGGGTAAGTGAAGCGTGTTTTATGCCTTCAAGCGGATACGGATACAATGATCTCGGAAGGCAGACACTCGAGGCTGTATATGCAAAAGTATTCTCAACGGAAGATGCGCTTGTCAGGCCTCAGATAACATGCGGAACGCATGCTCTTTATATAGCATTGTCCTCACAGCTCCTTCCCGGAGATGAGATGCTCTCGATCTCGGGAAAACCTTATGATACTCTCGAAGAGGTCATCGGGATAAGAGAAAGCATCGGATCGCTTAAGGAGTATGGAGTCTCATACTCTCAGGTGGATCTGCTTCCCGACGGTTCATTTGATCTTGAGGGAATACGGGCGGCTATAGGTCAAAAGACAAGATTATGCGCGATTCAAAGATCCAAGGGATATCAGACAAGACCGTCTCTTTCGGTAGGCTCGATAGGAGAAGTCATAAAATTCGTAAAGAGCATCAGATCAGACATCATCGTGATGGTCGATAATTGCTACGGCGAGTTCGTTGATACGATCGAACCTTCTGATGTGGGTGCCGATATGGTGGTAGGTTCACTTATAAAAAACCCCGGCGGAGGCCTTGCGCCGGTAGGAGGTTATATCGCGGGAACAAAGAAATGCATAGAAAGGGCTGCATACAGACTGTCATCCCCGGGACTCGGCAAGGAAGTGGGAGCAACCCTTGATATAAACAGAACGCTGTTTCAGGGACTGTTTCTTGCACCTACGGTTGCCTGCGCGGCTTTAAAGGGTGCGGTATTTGCTGCAAACATATATGAAAAGCTGGGGTTCTCGGTAATACCGGATTCTAACGAACCGCGCAATGACATAATCCAGGCAGTGACTCTCGGATCGCCCGAGGCTGTTTGTGCTTTTTGCAACGGTATCCAGTCGGCGGCGCCCGTTGACTCGTTTCTTACTGCAGAGCCGTGGGATATGCCCGGATATGACAGTGACGTGATCATGGCTGCGGGAGCATTTGTTTCGGGAAGCTCAATTGAACTGTCGGCAGATGCACCGATGAAAGAGCCTTATGCGGTATATTTTCAGGGGGGACTTACCTGGCCGCATGCCAAGATCGGAATACTCAGATCACTGCAGATGCTCGTTGACAAGCATATTGTTGATATATACATATAGCGATTCTTATGGTAAAATATGCTAGATATTGTATGGGAATGAGGGAGATGTTTTGGCGATCAACGCTTTCGGTATAGATCTTGGTACCTATAACATCAAAATATATAACGGATTTACTGACAGGATCACATCTTACAAGAACATGATAGCGATCCAGAACAGGAGAAATCTGTTCGCGTACGGAGATGATGCTTTTACAATGTACGAAAAGTCACCGGATAATATCAAAGTGACTTTCCCGCTTACATACGGCGTTATCGCCGATATCAATCATATGCAGATCCTTATACGTAATTTCATCAACGATGAAATGGAAGGCAATATAAGGAGTGCTGACTATTATATTTCCGTTCCGACAGATATCACGGAAGTTGAAAAGCGCGCGTTTGTTGATCTGGTCAAAGAATCGAACATCAGGGCGCGTAATATCTATATAGTTGAAAAGGCCATAGCAGACGGCATCGGAATGGATACCGAGATGCAGAGATCCCAGGGATTTCTTGTGGTCAACGTAGGATATGAGACTACCGAGATATCGATACTGAGTCTTGGCGGTATAGTGTTGTCCAAACTTATCAAGACCGGCGGCAAGAAGTTTGACGAATCGATAAGGAACATGATCAGAAAAGAGTACAACCTTCTGATCGGTGCCAAGACCGCCGAACAGACCAAGATCGATCTTCCGGAACTTGAAGCAGCTCAAAGGGATGCAGTCGTGTACGGAAGAGATATCGTTACGGGACTTCCGGTTGAGAGAACGATCCCTACAATGCTCATAGAGCGTGCGATGCATGAGCATTTTGAGAGCATAATCGACAATGTCAGGCTGATACTGGAGAGAACTCCGCCCGAACTGGGTGCGGATATATACAAGAAGGGGATATTCCTTACCGGGGGAAGTGCCGGTATAGGCGATCTTCATGAACTGATATCAAAGAGCACCGGACTCAACGTGCTGTTCTCACCGCACAAGGAGGGCAGCGTTGCGTACGGACTGTCACAGATAATAAAGAACGAAAGCCTTCACTCAGTAGTTTATACGATGCAGGATTTTTCCGAGTGATCATAAATGGCAAGAAAGAGATCAAGCAGAAATAAACCGAATATACCGAGTAAATACATTTTGCTGGCACTGTCTGTTTTATGCGTAATCATGATGGTGCTTTCTTATGCTACCGATATAATGAACGGACCGCCGCAGGCTGTTGCCGGTTATACGGTCATCCCGTTTCAAAAAGCCATATCATATGCCGGAAGCTGGCTGTTCGGAAGGTCAAAGTCATTAAAAGAACTTGAGGATCTGCGTGTTGAAAATGAAGAACTGCGTGAATCGGTTAAAGAACTGACTATAAAGATAAATGATCTTACGACTGATAAATACGAACTGGCAGAGCTTAGGCAGCTCCTAGCGCTTGACGAAAGATACAGCGATTATCCGACAGTAGGGGCAAGGGTCATCGGTAAGGATGCAGGTAACTGGTACTCAACCTTTCTTATCGACAAAGGAAGCAATGACGGTATAAAGGTCAATATGAACGTTATGGCCGGGGCCGGACTTGTCGGTATAGTCACTTCAGTCGGGCCGAACTGGGCTACAGTCAGGTCCATAATCGACGATGATTCCAACATAAGCGCCATGGTGCTTAATACATCCGATACGATGATAGTATCGGGTGGTCTTGAAATGTATTCAAACGGAACGATAAGGTTTTCGGATCTTCAGGATGAAGATAATGAAGTTTCACCCGGAGATCAGATCGTTACGAGTCAGATAAGCAACAAATATCTGCCCGGTATATCCATAGGATATATCAAAGAGATAAGCGATGATTCCAATAATCTGACAAAATCAGGTTATATCACGCCGGTTGTTGATTTTGAGCATCTGGATATTGTTCTTGTTGTAACACAGATGAAACAGACCAAGGAATGATATGTACAGAAAGATCACGATACTTCTTCTCATTCTTATAGCATATCTTCTTCAGAGTACGATGATAAGGATACTGCCGATGGGCGGCGTAGCTCCGAATCTTCTGATCATACTTACATCGTGCTTCGGTTTCATGCGCGGCAAAAAGGAAGGGATGGTCATCGGTTTTGTTTCGGGACTTATCATGGATGTCCTGTTTGGAAACATTATCGGTTTTTACGCGCTGGTATATATGATCATAGGTTATCTGAACGGATTCTTTGCCAGCATATTTTATCCCGAAGACATAAAACTCCCCATGGTACTTATCACGAGCAGTGAACTCTTATATTGTTTTGTCGTATATTTTTTCAGATTCCTTATACAGGGAAAAGTCAGATTCGGGTATTATTTCATGCATATAATCCTTCCCGAGATAGTATATACGATATTTGTGACAATAATAATATATAAGATCATTCTTAACATAAACGAATGGCTCGAAGACAGAGAAAGAAGGAACGCCTGATTGTTCTCCGACTTTAAGGAATGGCTGAAAGAAGCCATTTTCAACAGATTTACAATACTGTTCGCGGTATATATCGTTTTTGTGATCATCCTTGTACAGCGCCTGTTTGTCATGCAGATAATAAACGGACAGGATTATCTCAACAATTTCAAGCTCACGATCAAAAAAGAAACGACACTTAAGAGTACCCGCGGCAATATATATGACAGGAACGGAAAACTCCTTGCATACAATAAGCTTGCTTATTCGGTGACGATAGAAGATAATTTCGAATCCGGAAAGAACAAGAATGCGCTCATCAATGATTCGATTGCAAGAGCCATCAATATAGTCGAGGAATGCGGGAATTCCGTATCAAATGATTTTAACATCATCATAAATGATGACGGACAATATGAATTTGCGATAACCGGTACGAGACTTACAAGATTTCTTGCGGACATATACGGACATAAATCAACTGACGATCTGACCACGAGTGAGAGAAACTCAACGCCGGATGATGTTGTGAGGTTCCTGGCGGATTCAAAAAAATACGGTATCGGCCACACGGTCATCGACGAAAAGGGTAATAGTGAATTTGTTCCGCTTGAAGGGTATTCAAAAGAAGAAGTACTGAAGATAATGACGATCAGATATCAGCTCGCCATGAACAGTTACCAGAAATATCTGTCTACTGTAATAGCGGATGATGTCAATGATGAAGCGGTTGCTGCAATTAAGGAAAATTCCGATATCCTTCAGGGTGTCGGGATAGAAGTCAATACTCTGCGTCAGTACAACGATCCGGTTTATTTTGCGCATATCATAGGATATACGGGAAATGCTTCTCCTGACGATCTTGTAGAGCTTGCGTCTTCCACGCATGAATACAATGGTGCCGACATGGTCGGAAAATCCGGTATTGAAAAATCAATGGAGGAGTATCTGCAGGGGACCAAAGGCAAGGATGCGATGTATGTCGATAACATGGGTAAGATCATCGAATCCATATCCCATGTGGATCCGAAGGCCGGAAACGATGTATATCTGTCAATAGATGCCGATCTTCAGACTGCGGTATACAACATGCTTGAGCAGAAACTTGCGGGTATACTCGTATCCAAGATCGTCAATATGAAGACGTACAACAATGATGTCGTAAAATCATCCCTCATGATGATCCCGATAGATGATGTATATTATGCGCTTATCGCCAACAATGTCAT
>CADCPL010000150.1 GCA_902803305.1 uncultured Lachnospiraceae bacterium | reverse complement strand
GCCAAACTGTATGCGCTTTCCGCCGAGGATGAGCTCTGCCGTAATTCATATCTTAATTCATCCGATCAGATAAGAAGACCTTACACGGTAGAACCTGATATACTTCTGTCGGATCAGGATGAGATCGAGATATCGGGGATGAAATTTAAGGTGTATGCAACACCCGGACACACGATCGGAAGCTGCTGCTATTATGTTGAGAGCGAAAAGTGGCTGTTTTCCGGTGATACGCTCTTTCGAGGTTCCATAGGCAGGAGCGACCTGCCGACAGGAAGCGGAGAGGATATAATCGAGAGTGTTGAGAAGATCGTAAAGACTTTTGACGATGATGTTAAGGTTTATCCGGGACACGGAGAAGCAACGACTATAGAGTTCGAGAAGAACTATAATCCATATGTACGTATATCTTAACAGCCCGGGATATTCATATGATGTACACTCGCTCGTAAAAGCTTTTTATCCCGGAGAGGATATAAAGATCACGGCTGATGCGCCTAAGAGCGGAGAGTACATAAGCGTTTACGTATCATCGGGTGATATAGGAAAAGATGAAACAGCCTCAGGCACGGTCCGCGTGACGGCGCGCTTTGCCGGTGAACCGGTCGCTAAAGAGGAAAAATATGAAAAATGCTCGCGTGCCGATGTTAAAAATGTTCTGAAAAGAACGCTTTATGACGTCCTTTCAACAGTGACGGGACACACACTTCCGTGGGGTACCATGACGGGAATCAGACCGACAAAGGTTCCCATGAAGCTTATCAGGGAAGGTTCATCGGATGCTCAGATAAAAGAGTACATGAAGTCTGTGTACCTGTGCTCCGACGAGAAGACAGATCTTGCGATCGATATAGCACATCGCGAGGCGGATATCATCGACAATATGCCGGAAGGCGGGTTCAGCCTGTATATAGGCGTACCTTTCTGCCCAAGCATATGTATGTACTGCTCATTCTCTTCTTATCCGATCGCGGTATGGCAGCACCGTACCGATGAGTATCTGTCGGCATTAAAGCGCGAACTGGATATGTATATCGATCAGTACCGGGGAAGATATGTCGATTCGGTATACATAGGCGGAGGAACTCCCACAACATTGTCTGCTGCCCAGCTTGGCGATCTTATCGGGTATGTCGCCAAAGGATTTGATGTGTCGCATCTTCGCGAGTTCACCGCAGAAGCCGGAAGACCGGACAGCATTACGGAAGAAAAACTTGCGGTACTTAAGGAAAGCGGCGTTAGTCGTATATCGATAAATCCTCAGACGATGAATGAAAAAACGCTTGGGATCATCGGACGACGTCACACGGTGGAAGATGTTTACCGTGCATACGACAAGGCAAGAGCTGCGGGTTTTACGAACATAAACATGGATCTTATCATCGGTCTTCCGGGAGAAGACGAGAATGATGTCGCAAACACTTTTGACAGGATAAAAGAACTGTCACCCGACAGTATGACCGTACACAGTCTTGCGATAAAAAGAGCGGCTAACATGCACCGCTATCTGGATGAGCATCCGGAGGTCAGGAGCCGTAACACCCCGGAAATGATGGCAGCCGCAGACAGATGTGCCAGAGACATGGGAATGGAGCCGTATTACCTTTACAGGCAGAAAAACATGAGCGGCAACCTTGAGAATGTGGGATACGCAAGAAAAGGATGCCTTGGCATATATAATGTCATCATCATGGAAGAAGTTTCGGACATTGCCGCGGCCGGAGCCGGAGTCATAGCAAAGCGCGTATTTGCGGGAAACCGTATCGAACGCATGGCAAATGTCAAAGATGTCGGGTTATATATTAAACGAATAGATGAAATGATCGAAAGGAAAAAGACATGGGAATGATCAAAAAACCTACAACGGGAATGAAGGATATACTGCCTGCGGAAATGCAGATAAGGGATTATGTTACGGGACTCGTTAAGGAAACGTATCAGACATTCGGGTTTACGCCGATAGAAACTCCCGCGGTTGAGCATATAGAAAATCTCCTAAGCAAACAGGGCGGAGAAAACGAAAAACTCATCTTCAAGATACTGAAAAGAGGGGAAAAGCTCGTGCTCGGCGCCGATGCAAAGGAAGAAGACCTCGCCGATTCCGGACTTCGTTACGACCTGACTCTGCCGCTTTCGAGGTTTTATGCCTGCCACAGCGCAGAACTTCCGGCTCCTTTTAAAGCACTTCAGATCGGACCTGTATGGCGTGCCGATCGTCCGCAGAAAGGACGCTTCCGTCAGTTCGTTCAGTGTGACATTGATATACTCGGAGATCCCACGAGTCTTGCCGAGATCGAGCTTATAACAGCCACTACGACCCTTCTCGGAAAACTCGATCTTAAGGATTTTACCGTTCGTATAAACGACAGACGGATACTTCGGGCAATGGCAGCGTACAGCGGTTTTGACGAGAACGACCTTGATACCGTGTTCATCATTCTCGACAAGATGGATAAGATCGGAAAAGAAGGAGTTGCTTCGGAGCTTACCGAAAGCGGTTTTTCAAAGGACTGCGTTGACAGATATATTAAGCTGTTCGAAGGAGAAGGCTTCGGTATAGAGTACATCAGAGAGCTTGCGAAAAAGCTCGGAGATCATCTTGACGAGGGGTGTGCAGACAGTCTCATCGGGATAATAGACAGCGTTGAAAAAGTAAAAAATGCAGATTTTCATATTGTTTTTGACCCAACTCTCGTTCGCGGGATGTCTTATTATACAGGAACCATTTTTGAGATAACCATGAATGAGTTCGGAAGCAGCGTCGCCGGGGGCGGCAGATATGATGAGATGATCGGCAGGTTCACGGGTAATAAGGTATGCGCCTGCGGATTCTCGATCGGATTTGAAAGGATAATCACGATCCTTCTCGATAAAGGTTTTGTTGTTCCGGGAAGCGGCAGCAAGTATGCGTTCCTGATCGAAAAGGGCGCCGATGCCGGATTTGTGGCATCCGTGATGCAGGAAGCGGCCGATCTTCGAAAAGACGGCAAGACCGTTCTTGTCTCCATGATGAACAAGAATAAAAAGTTTCAGAAGGAACAACTTGAAAAAGAAGGCTTTACATCAGATAATATAAAAGAATTCTATCATTCCGATTTCAAGAAATGACGGAGGCTGTATGAAATATTGTAGAAAATGCGGGATGCTCCTCGAGGATACGCATGTTAACTGCATAAGATGCGGAGCTGACGTAACACTCGAAGAAAATGTTTCGATGTATCCGATAGAAGTGATGGAGACCATCGAGGAGGAGAATAAGCGCAAGAAGGCAACTGGCAAGATTATCGCGATGCTGATAGCGCTTGTTGTTGTGCTCGTCGGTCTTGTTCTGTTCTTCCTGTACGGATTCGACATCTCCAATCTTCAGCTTCCGGTAAGCGGGCTCGGTTCGGAAGACGAGTACGAGGAATTTGAAGAGGAAGATTTTGAAGAAGAGGAACCGCTCGAGGAAGAAGAGGAAGAAGAGATCCCGGAGGAAGAAGAGGAGCCGGATTCCGAACCCAAGACATTCAAGGACGATAACGGAACATATTATGATTACGTGACGGAAAAGGATGCTGCCGGAAACATAGTATTTACCGCACTGCTTCCCGAGGATCTTTCGGTAAGGGAGATGTTCAATGATTACGAGGGATACAGTGACCGCTATCCTTTCATGTTCAATTTTACCGCTTCCGATGAGGAAAATGATGTCAGGTTCACTTACCTGTCACCGCGTAAACTGTGGTACAAGGTCAGCGATACCGGTAAGAGCCGTTCCAATGAGAGTGACATCACGCATTATATGAGCTATTTCAAATATGACGGTCCGTCGAGTTACCTGGATCAGCTGCTCGCGCAGAGTTATCCGGGAGCCAAGCTCGAACTCAAGGAGGAGACTGATATTTCCGCGGATACACTTGCCAAGATCGAGGAACTTGCTACGGAAAAGAATGAAGAGCTTTTCGGAGATATAGGCGATTACGGGCATATCGGAGAAAATACGACATATGCCAATATGGATTATGAGTTTTCCGGAAAAGTATATAAGTATGAGATCACCCTCAAGGACAAGAACATGCTTTTCTGCAAATACTATGTTCCTTCCGTTGCATTTAATCTCCAGTATGCGAATGCGGATACGAATGATCGCGGAACACTCACGGAGTGGTATAATTTTGCGATAGTATGTTTTGAGACAGGCAATGAGGATGTATATGATGATTATGCGGATGCGTTTGACATGTTCATAGCAAACGCCCTTCCCACCGATCTGTTCATGTACATCAACGAGAGCTATTCCGCGGATATCAAAAATGCCGTTGAAAGCGCCGGAACACTTGATCCACTTGATGAAACGCTTCTTGCCAAATACGGATCGGCATACTCGGGAACGGATACGCTGGATGATTTTGACGAGAAAGTCATGGAGATCTTAAGATCAGCCGGCCCGCTTTGCCTTAAGGGCGATGATGTGGCGGTTTATCTGCCCGAAAAATACAAGATAGCATATTTTGACAAAGAAAAGAGCAAGGTGTTTATTTCGCCCGAGGAGGATGAATATCCCGGGGAAGCTTATGACGAACTTATAGAGGAGTAAAGAAATGGCAGCAGATTACGAAGAAATCATGAACGCAAAGAAAACCGATACGATGAAGGAGACGGACAGAAAGTGCCCGCAATGCGGTGCCACTATGGATTTTGACCCGGCCACGGGCGGCCTTCGTTGTGATTACTGCGGTTATAAAGAAGAGATAAAGGCCGAGAATTCCTCCGGGGATACGGTCGCCGACGAACAGGATTTTGAGTCCGCTCAGTTTACGGGTAACTGCGACTGGGGTGTATCTCAGAAAACAGTCACATGTAAGTCGTGCGGTGCCGTTTCCGTATACGATGCGCTTGCAGTTGCCAATGAATGTCCGTACTGCGGATCCAACCAGGTAATGGAGGCAAGTGATGTCAAGACTCTGGCTCCCAACGGTGTTGTTCTGTTCAAGATAACAGCCAAGCAGGCAGGAGAGAAGTTTACGAAGTGGCTGTCAGGCAAGTGGTTTGCACCGTCAGCTGCCAAGAAAAGCGCCAAGGCAGACAGCTTCAAAGGAATATATCTTCCGTATTGGACATTTGATTCCGATACGGTCACCGAGTATACGGCTGAATACGGTATTGACCGTACGGAAGGAAGCGGAGACAATAAGAGGACCGTTACCGACTGGCACAGAACGAGCGGCACATATAATGAGTTCATCGATGACCAGCTCGTGGCAGGTACCGGTGATCAGAATGTAAACATGCTCCGTAAAGTTGAGCCTTTTGATACGAAGGATAATAAATCATACAAGCCCGAATATCTGGCAGGCTTCCTGGCAGAGAGATACTCCATCGGACTTAAGGACGCATGGGAAAAGGCAAAGGATTTCATACGCCAGAGGCTTCAGTCTGCGATCGAGAGCAAGATAAGGAGCCAGCACAATGCGGACCACGTAAGGAATTACAGAGCCACGACCTCTTTTTCAAATATCACATATAAATACCTGATGCTGCCGGTATGGCTCTCGGCGTTTAAATACAACGGTAAAGTGTATCAGTTCATAGTAAACGGACAATCCGGAAAAGTGGGCGGAGACTATCCGATATCCGGCTGGCGCGTTGCTATAGCGATCATTATCGGTATAAT
>CADCPL010000149.1 GCA_902803305.1 uncultured Lachnospiraceae bacterium | reverse complement strand
CACGAGAATTTTCCGGGGCTTAACATATGTACCGTTGTCGGTTTTCCGCTCGGATACGAGACGACCGAAGGAAAGATAGCCGATACTCTGCAGTGTATAAAAGACGGGGCTTCCGAGATTGACATGGTGATCAATATATGTGAAGTCAAAAACGGTAATTTCGGGTTCGTTGAAGAAGAGATAAGGAGGCTTCGTGAAATCACGAAGGGAAAGATCCTTAAAGTCATAATCGAGACCTGTTACCTGACAGAGGAAGAAAAGAAGAAAGTGTGTGAGTGTGTTACACATGCAGGTGCCGACTATATCAAGACTTCAACAGGATTCGGAACGGCAGGAGCAACTACAGAGGATATAGAACTGTTTAAAGATAATATCGGCCCTGATGTAAAGATAAAAGCTGCCGGAGGTATCAGGACGGCAGAGGAGGCCGAGCGATATATCAAACTCGGCTGTGACAGAGTCGGGGCAAGTTCCGTGGTCGGTGATATCAATGCTAAATGAACTTCGATCTCTTATGGAGCAAAACTGCATAGACTGGTTCATAGTGTATTCACAGGATCCGCATCTGTCGGAGTATACGGCAGAGTGTGACAGGCTGCGCGAAAAGATCTCGGGCTTTTCGGGCTCGGCGGGTACACTGCTTGTTGGTGCCACTGAAAGTTATCTGTGGACTGACAGCAGATATTATATTCAGGCCGCGGACCAGCTCGAAGGATCGGGGATAACTCTCATGAAGTCACAGATGCCGGGTGTTCCGGGCCTTCCGAGGTTTCTTCGCGATCATGTCTGGGACGGTCAGGTACTGGCTGTTGACAGGAAGACGGTATCATATGATGAATATGGAAGGCTGCTCCGGGTTCTTCCTTCAAGCATCGAAGTAACAGATGGAGGAAAGATACTGAGAGGACTTCATGACAGCAAACGGGTTTTCAACGGGATCAAAGCCGTCCCGCAGGAGCATCGGGGTAAAGAGATCACAGCCAAGCTTGATGACGTCAGGAAGAGGATAGCCGGCAGGATCGGGGGCGAGTCATCATATACATATGTTGTATCAGATCTTACTTCTATCATGTGGCTGTATAATCTCAGAGGAGATGATATCACGCATGTGCCGGTAGCTTATTCATATACGTGCATCACAGCTTTTTCAGCCGTGCTATATATCAGCAGAAAGCATCTGACAGAGGAGGCTGCAAAAATGCTTGATGAGGCCGGTGTAACCGTAAAGGAATACTCACGGTTTTATACGGAACTGTCAGATGTCGCGACAGATGTCATACTGGCTGATACTTACAGAAACAATGCCGCGATCATTGAAGGGGCCGAAGAAGCGGCCACCCTGCAGGATGTATCGGACGCTGAGCTTATCGCAAAACCCTTTAAGAACGCATCCGAGATAAAGGGAATGGAAGATGCTCACATCAAAGATGCAGTAACAATGATAAGGTTTATAAAAAACGTTAAAGAGACTGCTGCGGAGGGAAAACTTCCCGATGAATACGAAATGGGAAGAATGCTGGACAGGAAAAGGCTTGAAGGCGGGTGCCGTGACCTTTCTTTTGACACTATATGCGCATACGGCCCCAACGCGGCGATAGTTCACTATACGGCAAAACAGGATGAATGCGCTGCGATATGTAACTTTGGATTTCTTCTGGTGGATTCCGGAGGACAGTACGAATTTGAGGGAACAACCGATATCACAAGGACGATATCTCTCGGAAAGCTCACCGAAGAAGAGATACATGCATATACGACTGTCCTTCGGGGCAACCTCAGACTTATGAACATGATCTTTCCCGAAGGCTGTAAGGGTACGCTTCTTGATACAGCAGCGGAAAATGTCCTTTGGGAGAACAGATATTACTGCGGACACGGAATAGGACACGGGGTGGGATGTTACCTGTCCGTTCACGAATCGGAGATCCGCATATCAAGGAACGTCGGCGAAAGAGAATGTGCTTTTTTCCCCGGTGTGATCGTAAGCGATGAACCCGGTATATATATAGAAGGAAAGTTCGGTATAAGACTCGAGAATCTTCTGCTGACGGTCGGTGCGGGTGAGCTGGAGGGACATAAGATGTGCAGGTTCACCCCTCTGACGCTTGTTCCGTTCGATAAAGAGGCCATTGATATGAAACTGCTGTCGGAGCGCGAAAAGGATGTGCTCATAAGGTACTGCGATCTGATATCGGAGAAGGTTTTACCGCTTCTTTCCGAGGATGAACAAAAGTGGCTGAGCGATTATATGAATTTTTCATGAAATTATTGCGTTTTTATCGGGTTATGTATTATAATCATCTGCGGTTGATAACATTATAAATGTTTATATAAGAAAAGGAGAAAGATACATTATGGCAAACATTGATTTAACCAAGTATGGTATCACCGGAACAACGGAGATAGTTTACAATCCTTCTTATGAACTTCTGTATGAGGAGGAGATGAAGCCGGAGCTTACCGGATTTGACAAAGGACAGCTTACAGAACTTGATTCCGTTAACGTTATGACCGGTGTTTATACGGGCCGTTCACCTAAAGACAAATTCATCGTTGACGATGCAAAATCTCATGATACCGTTTGGTGGACAACCGAAGGATATCCCAACGACAATCATCCCGCTACAGAGAAGGCATGGGAAGAGTGTAAGAAGCTGGCTGTAAGTGAGCTTTCAAACAAGAGACTTTTTGTGGTTGACGCTTTCTGCGGTGCAAACAAAGATACACGCATGGCAGTAAGATTCATCATGGAAGTTGCATGGCAGGCACATTTCGTAAGAAATATGTTCATCAAGCCCACTGCAGAAGAAGAGGCATCATTTGAGCCCAACTTCATCGTATATACAGCATCAAAGGCTAAGGTAGAGAATTACAAGGAGCTCGGCCTCAACTCAGAGACAGCTGTACTGTTCAACGTATCAAGCCGTGAGCAGGTTATCCTTAACACATGGTACGGCGGAGAGATGAAGAAGGGTATGTTCTCAATGATGAACTACTACCTTCCTCTTGACGGCATTGCATCAATGCACTGCTCAGCCAACACTGATATGGAAGGTAAGCACACAGCGATCTTCTTCGGACTTTCAGGTACAGGAAAGACTACACTTTCAACAGATCCCAAGAGACTTCTTATCGGAGATGACGAGCACGGCTGGGATGACAACGGAGTATTCAACTTTGAGGGCGGATGCTATGCGAAGGTAATCAACCTTTCCAAGGAGAATGAGCCTGATATCTATGGTGCCATCAAGAGAGACGCTCTTCTTGAGAACGTTACCGTTGATGCAAACGGAAAGATCGATTTTGCCGATAAGTCGGTTACAGAGAACACACGTGTTTCTTATCCGATCGAGCATATCAAGAACATTGCAAAGAGCGTTAATAAGATCTCTTCAGGTCCCGCAGCAGATAATGTTATATTCCTTTCTGCAGATGCTTTCGGAGTACTTCCTCCGGTATCGATCCTTACACCTGAGCAGACACAGTATTATTTCCTTTCGGGATTTACAGCAAAGCTTGCCGGTACAGAGCGTGGTATCACAGAACCCACACCTACATTCTCGGCATGCTTCGGACAGGCATTCCTGGAGCTTCATCCTACCAAGTACGGCGAGGAGCTCGTTAAGAAGATGCAGAAGAGCGGAGCAAAGGCTTACCTTGTAAATACAGGATGGAACGGAACAGGAAAGAGAATCTCTATTCCCGATACAAGAGGTATCATCGATGCGATCCTTGACGGAAGCATCAAGAACGCTCCCACCAAGAAGATCCCTTACTTCGATTTCGAGGTACCCACAGAGCTTCCCGGAGTTAACAAGGACATCCTTGATCCCAGAGACACATATGCTAATGCTTCCGAGTGGGAAGAGAAGGCTAAGGATCTTGCAGGAAGATTCATCAAGAACTTCAAGAAGTACGAGACCAACGAGACAGGTAAAGCACTTGTTGCAGCAGGTCCCAAGCTTTGATCAGATACCATCTTAGAAGCCTTTAAGGCGTAGATGGATATAATGTTCCGAAAAAACCTCGTGAAGGCGCCTGCGCTCAGCGAGGTTTTTTCTAACAATATATCCATCGAGCAATGTTTATGGTATAATCTCAAAATGTGTATGATTATTATGGAGGATTGATATGAAGATTTACGAAGAACTTGTGGCAAGAGGACTTATCGCTCAGGTCACGGATGAAGAAAGGATAAAGGAACTGATCAATAACGGCGAGGCCACGTTTTATATTGGCTTTGATCCGACTGCAGACAGTCTTCATGTCGGTCATTTTATGGCACTTTGTCTCATGAAGAGACTTCAGATGGCCGGTAACAAACCGATCGCGCTTCTCGGCGGAGGAACGGGTATGATAGGAGATCCTTCTGGTAAGACCGAGATGAGGAAGATGCTCACCAGGGAAGATATCGATCATAATATCGAATGCTTCAAGAAGCAGATGAGCCGGTTTATCGATTTTTCGGACAAAAAAGCGATCATGGTCAATAATGCGGACTGGCTGCTTGAACTTAATTACGTGGATCTTCTCCGTGAAGTGGGAGCTTTTTTCCATGTGAACAATATGCTTCGGGCCGAGTGCTACAAGCAGAGACTTGAGCGTGACGGAGGCCTCAGCTTCCTCGAATTCAATTATATGATCATGCAGAGCTATGATTTTCTTGAGCTGTACAGAAGATACGGATGTAATCTTCAGTTCGGCGGAGATGATCAGTGGAGCAACATGCTTGGCGGACGTGAACTCATAAGGAAGAAATACGGCGAAAAGAAGGCCGATGCGATGACTATAACGCTTCTTCTTAATTCCGAAGGTCAGAAGATGGGAAAGACCGTCGGCGGAGCGGTGTGGCTCGATCCGGAGAAGACAAGCCCTTACGACTTCTATCAGTATTGGAGAAATGTCGGTGATGCCGATGTTCTTAAATGTATCAGAATGCTCACTTTCCTGCCGCTCGAGCAGATAGATGAGATGGACAGCTGGGAAGGTGCCAAACTTAATGAGGCAAAGGAGATACTTGCTTTTGAACTCACCAAGCTCGTTCACGGTGAGGAAGAGGCCGTAAAGGCCAAGAATACCGCAACGGCGATATTCTCATCGGGAGATTCAACCGACATGCCTTCCGTTGAGATCACAGCAGATGATCTGAAGGACGGAGCGATAGATATCCAGGCAATACTTGTAAAATGCGGTCTTGCAACATCAAGATCGGATGCGAGAAGGAGCATCGAAGGCGGCGGAGTATCGGTTGACGGCGAGAAGGTCACGGATGCCTTCATGAGCTTTACACCGGATGATATCGGCGACGGACGTGTAATCAAAAAGGGTAAGAAGAATTTCAAGAAAGTATTGTTTAATTGACGATTTCCCCTTATAATATAACTAACCTGAAATGTTCGAAAAGTTCTTGTAATTTTGAACCTACATCACTTTAAACGGGATTCCTATATTGCCGGTCGGATGTCAGGCCTCATATACCGGTGGAAGGCAGAAGATACGGTTGCGGTTACCCACCTGGCACATACGCTAGGAGTCAAAATACAGGAATCGGCATTTCGGGGCAATGGATTCTATAGTTTCTATAGAATCTTTTTTGTTTTTTTAATCAAGGTATGCTATTATTTGTAAGTTAGTTTATGCAGCACTTAAGATCAGTGACCAAAAAAATAACGGACAGCAGGATATACAGGGATCTTTCACATATCGGGAGTGCGATAGCGGATAAGAAGATAGATATATATTCCGCAACAGCCGCTTTTTACATCTATATGTCGTTCATCCCGTTTTTATTGATACTATTGTCTACGATCAAGTATCTGCCCTTTACGAAGAACGATCTGCTGGCTTTTATAGATGATGTTCTGCCTGTTGATCTTAATTCGATGATAAAATTCATCATCGATGAGCTATATTCCAAAGGCATCGGGACACTTTCGATCTCGATAATCGCAGCCGTATGGGCTTCTGCCAAGGGTGTGTTCGGGATAACAAAAGGACTGAATGAGATAACGGGAGTGAAGGAAAAGCGGAGCAATCTGTTCTTTCGCGCCAGAAGTGCGATAACGACCGTTTTCCTGATGCTTGGCATGATTCTCATGCTGGTCATATCGGTCTTCGGAAATACGATCACAAACGTACTGAGTCATTATGTGATCATACCTGATGTGCTGAGCAGCCTGCTGGAAGTAAAGAACATCAT
>CADCPL010000148.1 GCA_902803305.1 uncultured Lachnospiraceae bacterium | reverse complement strand
TTGATCGATCCTCTTCTATTATCTGCTCCTCCGGGATCCCCTTTTCGATCAGATATCTTTTCATGCACTCGCTTTCCGACATCACTTCATCGGGGCCCTGTCCGCCGGATGTCACAAAGACAAGCTCCTTTCCCGTCAGATCCTTTTGTCTTCGGTAGAATTCCAGCGCGCGCTCTATCCTGCCCTTTAAGATATTGGATGGCGTTCCGTCTTTTTTGAACCCGCATCCGAGTATTATGACAAAGTCCTTGTCCGGCTCCGGTTCGTGTACTGCAGCGATGACGTTTGCAACAACCGCTCCCAGTATCATACATTCAAAATACATATATACGGCAGTGTAAATACTTAGCAGGAGCTGATACACAACGTCACTGCCGATGAGATCACGACCGTGTCTTACAAGCGGAAAATAGCAGAAGAAACCTGCAAGGAGCAGGAACGACAATATGATCCCGAGGATATTAACAAGCCTTCTTCCCTCATGTACGATAAGCGACACGTTGGAAACAAAAAGCGCAATGGAATACACGAGTATGACAGGGAAAGACAGCTTCATAAAATCAAATGCAGATTCCGACAGTTTTTGCAGGATACTGATCTCATCTGCCATCGAAGGATACTCCGCGATCTCTATCGTGATGACAATATGCGAGATAAGTACCGATAAATCCAGCAGCATGAATCCCATATAAAAAATCGTATTGTACGAATACGGATTATAATGTATCTGCCCGAAGAAAGCCGAAAGGAGCATTATGAACACCGCGAGCAGATATACGTCAAGAACAATGAACACATGAAGTACATTTCCCGCTCCTCTTGCAATCAGAAATATCGCCAGCACAACAACGATCGATAAGATCAGAATGTTATACAGTTTCGGTTTTTTGTCTCTTGAATCAAATTTCATTTTTCGGATCTTCCTCCTTATCATCAAATCCGGCAACAGAATACGTGGGGATAAAACTACCGCTTCCGTTCATCTTGAAATACCCCCTGAATATCCTGTCCACGGCTGATCTTACACCGTCGTCGTCTGCTCCGAGCAGTATCACGAGAAACTGGAATTTACCGTATCTTGTCAGAACATCCACATCTCTTATAGTCTGTCGGATCGACTGTTCCATGTTATACATGGATCTTTCGAGTTCATCCGCACCGTATGATTTATCCTTTACCGGATCGAGCGATATCACGATCAGTTTGAATGTATGCGAAAATCGCTGCTGAAGGTTTTCTATAAACTCATAAAGTTTCGCGAACTCCCTGTATTCAACGTTCATTGCACCGTTGTAACTGCCGCTGTTCCTTATGTTATCAACAAGCTTGTCTACATTGATATCCGTGTTCTCTGAAGGATCCGACTGATCGCTGTAGAAATTGAATCCGCTCTTTCCGTTCTGTTTCACATGGTAAAGTGCCTTGTCGGCTTTATTGTACATATCCGTATACGTGTCACTCGGAGTGCACATTACCATGCCGGCGGAGATCGATGCTATCGATATCTGTGCATCATCCTTTTTGTTTTCTTCAAAATCGCGGATGATCCTTTCCATCCTTCCTGCAGCTTCTTTTTCGGATACGTTTTTCATAAACAGAAGGAACTCGTCTCCGCCAAGCCTGCAGCAAAGGCTGTCCGAACTGTTCTCGGTGAGGGTGTCTCCCATGATATGAAGTATCCTGTCTCCCGCTTCATGCCCGTATGTATCGTTTATCCTTTTCAGATTATCGACATCCATGAACACAAGGCAGCCCGGGGCATCCATCATGATGCGGGCGATGGTCTTTTCTCCGGAATTTCTGCTCATGATGCCGGTCGTAACGTCTATCTCATCTTTTGATCCCCGGGACACAAATGTCTCGACAACTTCCTGAAGGAGTACGGATGAGACCTCGGTATCAGGCTCCTGAACGGGCTGCGTCCCGAGTATATCTTCAAATTCTCCTTTATCCCACAGACTGATGAACACGTCCGTAAACCGCGGATCAAACTGTTTTCCCCTTCCCTTTTTCAGTTCATCTCTTATATGCTTTGTACTGCATGCCTTCCTGTATATCCTGTCGGAGCTCATCGCATCAAATGCATCTGCGATCGCAACTATCCTGGCTTCCTCCGATATCTCTTCACCCTTAAGTCCGCGCGGATAACCTGTTCCGTCATACCTCTCATGATGGCTTCCGGCAACATCATCGGCCATCCTGACAAGGATCCTGTCTTTTAGCATATTACTTCCGATGGTCGTGTGAGATTTGATGATATCAAATTCTATATCCGTCAGTTTTCTCGGATTATTGAGTATGGAATCCGGGACTCCTATCTTTCCGATGTCGTGAAGGAGTGCGGCATATTCAAGATCTTTTATCCTCTCCGTATCCCATCCGAGCTGCGTTGCCGTCTTCTGCGCATAGCGGCTGACTCTTGACGAATGTCCTTTTGTATAGGGATCCTTTGCATCGATCGCATTGGCAAGTGTATGGATCGTCTGCAATGACATCTGCTCTATCTTCCGGCTCTGCTCTTTGACAACGGCCGTCTGTCTCTCAACTTCCTCGGTCAGTCTGTTTGCATGATCTATCTCAAACAAAGCCGTCCGATGATACTGGATCATGGCCATCCCTGTAAAGATCGAAATACACGCGTACAATATCGGGAACCGTGTCATGAACATCGGCGTATAATACATGCCAAACTTTGCGTTGAGCGGTGTATAAAATATTATCGCAATGAGTACCGTATAGTATCCCGACAGCACGATCCCGTATTTTACGCTCACAAAATAGCACATTCCTATAGGGATGAGGAGCGACCAGAGCATCGCCGAACCATCACCGGCTGCCGTAAATAAATATATCGTCATGAAGATCGCACAGAAAAAAGTGGGAAACAGTATGGCGATCTCGCGGTCCTTTTTCACATGCGCAAAATACCCGCAACCGATGCCTGCGAGAAAAGTCATTATCGATGCAACCAGAAGCGGTATGTTATGTGTATATATATCGGCTATGATAAGTATCAGTCCAAGCACTGCCGTAACGCCGCTTACAAATGTAAGTGCGTTCATGTTGGATTCATACCGCCGTCCCACATAGATCGATCTGCCGAGAGTCTCCCATACAGATCTTGCGGAATCAAATACTCTTTTTATCATAGGCATATAATACCACATCTTTCACTTTATTGTATGAAAATCATATTGTTTCTGTTATACTATATATGGTATGTTTGCACGAACATTCAAACAATATGGAGTCAGGTTCATTGTTTTCTTCTCCGTCCTGCCGGTCATGACGGCTTTATTATGTAGCGCCTTTACTGAGCCGGCCCGGGCCGCCGAATCCGTCACGGTCGTGATAGATCCGGGACACGGCGGAGTATCGGAGGAAGGCAGCGAGACCAATTCCGGAGCCAAATACCACGGCCTCGAAGAGAAGAACGTTAATCTCACAACTGCACAGGCCCTATACAACGAGCTCATCCAATACGGGAATGTCAACGTCTATCTTACCAGAGAATCCGACGTCGAAAAGACGCTCGATGAAAGAGTCGAGTTTGCAAAAAGCGTCAATGCCGACGTGATCGTTTCCGTTCACTATAATGCTTCCGCCGATCACAATTTCTTCGGATCCGAGATATTTACATCAGCATACGGAGAATGCTATGCCACGGGCCACGCACTGGCTGAGCACATAATGGACAAATGGGTGGCTGAAGGCAATATACGCAAGGATATCAAGACCCGTATCGGGAAAAAAGGCGACTACTACGGCCTCATAAGGATAGGCCGTGAAGCGGGTATCCCTACCATCATACTGGAGCACGGATACCTTGACCATGACAGGGACTACCAGCGCATCCGCACCGAAGATGCCTGGAGGAATTTCGGCATTCTCGATGCCACGGGTATCGCCGAGTTCTATGGCCTTGACAAGGAAGTTGTCAGGGATAAAGTCGGTCCCGTGGATGAACTTAAAGTACCGACTGATCCCGTAATGCCCGATTCAACGGAGCCGGCCGGCGTTAAGCTCGTGATAGATGACTATAACAGCAATAAGGGAAATGTTGATTTCACGCTGTATGCATATGACGATGAGAGCAAACTCATGTATTACGGTTTCGTTACCGGCGAAGCGGATAAAGATACCGTATTCCCGGAGCTTGAGTTGTGGGACGGCAAAAACGGTAAGCTTTCCGGATCTTTTCACGTCCAGCCCGGATATGAAGGTAAATTGACCGCCAAAGTCTACAACGTGTATCAGCTGGATTCCATCAGCAATTCGGTTGATCTTGTCCCCGATGAAGAAGCCCCGGACGACGCGGAAGACAATGCAGTCGTTCCCGATACCGATGAAGATACGGATACCTTTTATACCGACGTATCCGAATCTGTGGCAGAAGCCCGGGAAGAGGCCGACTGGGTGATCGGAGGGAGCCTTCCCGAAGTTGATACATCCGCGATAGCAAATGCGATAGAACATAACACCGAATCCAAAGTAAAGAGATCCCATACGGCTTTAATAATAGTAAGCCTTATCGCGACGATCACGATCGTGGTCGCGATAGTGGTCAGTATTTCGATCTCAGCCGAAAGACGAGGATCAAAAAAAGACAAAGACGATCTATATTGAGGTTCAAAACAGGAGGGACATGATATGAAGATCACATTTATCGGTGCAGCGCATGAAGTGACCGGCAGCTGCCATTATCTTGAGGTCGGAGGCAAGCATATACTTGTTGATTACGGTATGGAGCAGGGGATCAACATATACGAGAATATGCCCCTTCCGGTTGATGAAGCAATGATAGATTATGTTCTGCTTACGCATGCTCACATTGACCACTCCGGTCTACTTCCTCTCCTGTACGCCAAAGGATTTCGCGGGCAGATATATGCGACCGAAGCGACCGCAGATCTTTGCAGCATAATGCTCCGTGACAGCGCACATATACAGATGCAGGAAGCAGAGTGGCGCAACAGAAAAGCAAAACGTTCATCGGACGTTGCCGAATTCGTTCCGCTCTACAACATGGAAGACGCCGACGGTGCGATCCGCAGTCTGGTACCTGTCAAATACAACGATAAAGTAAAGGTATGCGACGAGCTGTCCGTAAGATTTACCGATGTCGGACATCTTCTCGGGTCTGCGGCGATCGAAGCGTGGCTTACCGAAGATGGTACAACCAAAAAGGTCGTCTTTTCCGGAGATATAGGTAACAACAATCAGCCCCTGATACGTGATTTTCAGACTATAGAGGATGCCGACTACGTATTGTGCGAGTCAACATACGGAGACAGACTCCATGCCAAAGGAAGAGTCGATTACTCAGGCGAACTTGCAACGATCATACGCGAGACATTCGCAAAAGGCGGTAATGTCGTGATCCCGTCATTTGCCGTCGGACGTACGCAGGAGATCCTGTATTACATAAGACAGATCAAGCAGCAGCATCTGCTTGATGATCTCGGAGATTTTCCCGTATATGTGGATTCACCCCTTGCTGTCGAAGCTACCGGGATCTTCAACAAGAATGTGTATGAATGCTTTGCCGATGAAGCTTTAGAACTTGTAAACCGCGGGATCAACCCTCTCGTATTTACCGGTCTTAACCTTTCGATCACAAGCGACGAATCAAAAGCGATCAACTTCGACAACGAACCGAAGGTCATCATATCAGCATCCGGCATGTGCGAAGCCGGACGTATCAGACACCACCTGAAACATAACCTGTGGCGCGAAGAATGTACCATATTGTTCGTGGGATATCAGGCGATCGGAACGCTGGGGCGTTCAATAATCGAAGGCGCCAGGGAAGTGCATCTGTTCGGCGAGACGATCGAAGTAAGAGCCAAGATCATGAAGCTTGAAGGCGTATCGGGCCATGCGGACAAGGCGGGGCTTACCAGGTGGATGCTCGGATTTAAGAACGATCCCAAGATGGTATTTATCGTTCACGGAGACGACACCGTAACCGAGACCTTTGCGGATTATCTGCATGATGAACACGGATTCAATACATACGCACCTTTTTCGGGCACTCGTTATGACCTGATAAATGATGTCTTTGAAGAAGAGACTGTCGGCATCAGGATCGAAGGTGCCAAGAAGAAGACCAGGACCACGTCCACCGTATTCGAGAGACTTCTGGCGGCCGGGCAGAGGCTCCTTGCCGTCATCAGCCACAACGAAGGCGGTGCCAACAAAGACCTTGCCAAATTTGCCGACCAGATCAACAGCCTCTGCGACAAGTGGGACAGATGATCATTCTTCGGTGATCATGTTCACCGGTTCAAGCGACTTGATACGTCGTCCGAGATATGCCGCCGTCAGCATTGCGATACCGCATATGATGACGGCGGTCATTATATATGATAAAGGAAGTACAGTAAATATCGCTTTCCTGAAGCCGAATATGGCAAATGCGGATTTCATCAGGTTTTCACCCGATACGGGCGACAGGATCAGCCCGATCACCACTCCTATCACTATTGACGGCATGTTTGACAGCATTATCTGCCGGATCAGCTGCCCGGATGTAAACCCGAGAGCTTTTGATACGCCGAGGTTTCTCCATTCGCGTGTGATCTGCGCCCTGACAATGAGCGACTCCACAAATGCTACGATGAGTATCGTAAGAACAGCGATAAATACCGCAGTCGCTTTCATTCCGACCGTGACCACTCCCGTAGTATTCCTGCAGGCTTCCCTGTAATCCGTCACCTCAACATCCGGATACACATCATTAAACTCTGTCTTGAAATCCTCGAATGTGTTTCCCTTCTTCAGATTGATCCACAGGTTGTACTCCGCAGGCGCGGGCGCCACGCGTTCATATCCTGCCGTTGTCATGTAAGCCATCATTCCCATGTTGTTCATCGTCTGACACAGTCCGCACACCCTAAAGTCTTCTTCTTTTCCGTTATTTCTGATCGTGACGGTATCCCCGTATTCGGCGTGAAGCGTATCCGCCGCCGCACTGGCAAGCATTATCTCGTTTGCACTCTCCGGCCAGCCGCCTTCAAGTATGCTTCCTCCCTTTATGTGCGAAGTGTCGGTAAACGCTCTTGTAGTGATGCTCGAGACTCTCTTTCCAACCGAATAATTAAAAGCGTACCAGGTGTCACCGTATACCGACGAAACGGTGCTCATCGCTTCAACATTTTTCATCATCGTATCATTTCCGTCCACAACGGCATCACAGTCAAACATTCCCGCCATGTTAAGAAGCGCCACATCATCCCTTGCGTATGAGTCGACCATCCCGAATCCGACGATCGTCGAGATCGAAAGTATAGCCATGATAAATATCACACCTATCTTGCTCGAAAACTTTCCGAACGTATCCTTGCAGGCCATCGTGATCGATATCGGAAACGGACTGTGTTCAAAAGAGAACGTGTTCCTTCTTCTGCCTGCCATATTGTTTCCGCCGTGAAGTGCGGAAAGTACGGATGTTTTGGAATACTCTCTTCCGAGTACAACCGTAAGGAGTGAAACAATAATACATATACCCGCAATTACGGATGCCGCAATAGCCGGGCTCGGCAGTTGATTCCACGAAAGGCCCAGTGTTGCAAGTATTATCGCTCCGGCGGGTCCGAGTGCCAGGATGCCCGCAGCGACACCCGCGGCGCTTCCAAGCCCCGAGACAAGGAGCAGCTGAAGCAAAAGTATCAACACAAGTTCTTTTACCGTATATCCCGACGCTTCCATAATGCCGGTGTTCTTCATATTGAGCATTATGAAATTCTTGACAGAAAAATGTATGATGACCATGGCTATCACGAACATGATCACAGCAAACACAAGGACGATCGCTATAAATATCATCGGGAGTATGAGCGAAGCCGTTTTCATCAGATCCGCCGGGAGAAAATTCATCGATGACAGACCGTATCCCGGATGTGTCTTACAATAGTTTATATACCAGTCATTGAACTCATTAAAGAGTTCATCCACAAAATAGTTCGTGTCCCTGCCCGAGTTTTTCGCGGCCTTGGAAAGATTCGTCTTATACAACATGCACGGCATGGCTTTTTCGGGATTTTCAAACTCGATCGTATTGTACATTCTCTCCGAAACAAAGATCAGATAAGTTCCCAGGTTCATCGGAGAGCAGTAGATGTTGTCTTCATTATATGCCGCGACCTTAAGCCGGTAGACTATGTCTCCGATCTTAAGTTCCATCGTATCCCCTATCTTATATGAACTCGAAAGAGAAACAGGTATCACTGCCTGATCGCCGTGAAGCTTTCCCGTATGGCATGACAGAGTCTGTATCTTTCGCTCATCTTCATATGAAGCGATATGAATGGAATAATCGGTCCAGATCTTTTCGCCCTTACGGCGGTATTTTGCGCTGCAGTTAAGATACTTGGTCGCCTCGTATCCGCTGCAGTCACTGTTTCCTTTTATGATCTCTGCGATCCTGGCTTCCGCTCTTTCGTCATCCGACATCAGCACAAGGATGTCCGCCGAGTTTATCATCTTCATGTTCGTATCAACAACCTTACCGGTACCGATCAAAAACGAAGCGCTGATAAATATGAGCATTGAAGCGATAAGGGTCAGCACGAAAAAAGTGATCATATCACCTTTCTGCTTCTTTATGTTATTTTTAGCCATAAAAAAATAACGGTACATCCTACCACCCCATGTCCTGAAGGAACGACTTGAGCTTTGCGTGCCGCTCTTTTGCCTTGTCAAGATCAGGATTGCTCTCGTCTTTATAGTTTCCGACATACGGTCCCAGATCGACTTCATCCGAAATGACCCCGTCTGCAAGATATATGATACGGTTGCCACGCTCGGCAGCCGCAAGTGTGTGCGTGACCATGACTATGCTCTGGCCTTCCGCGTTCAGATCCGAGAGTATGTTAAGAACGTTTTCGGTATTCTGCGAATTAAGCGCTCCTGTCGGCTCATCGGCAAACAGGACCTCTGGACTGTTGATGACGCCGCGAACTACCGCAACACGCTGCTGCATTCCGCCCGACATCTGCGTAGGAAACTTGTCCCAGTCGTCCTCTTCTATCTCAACCCGTCTCAGAAGCTCCTTTGCCTTTGCGGCAAGCTCCCTGCGGTTGTTATGCTTCAGGAGTCCTACTACCATAACGTTGTCGAGTGCGCTCATGCTGTCGTTTAAGTAGTTCTGCTGAAAAACAAATCCGACATGATCCCTTCGAAACTTCGCAAGCTGATCGTTACCAAACATTGTGATCCCGGTCGGCTCCTGTTCGGGAGGCTCATAAGTGATAGCTCCCATGCTGGGTCTGTCCATGCCGGAAAGCGCATACAGAAGGGTACTCTTTCCCGAGCCGGAGTTACCCATTATCACGGTAAAATCACCCTTGTAGATCTCCAGATCAAGACTCTTTAGCACCTGCTGTTCGACATTACCCGTGGTAAAAGATTTGCACAGATCTTTAGTGTATATTATCCTCTTCTTTTCCTGTGACATCTCCTACTTCACCTTGACTTTCTGTCCGTCGGTAAGCTCGCTTGCCTCGTCCCATCCGACTGTTTCGCCGGCCGATAGGCCTTCTACTATCTCAGCCATGTCATCGTTTCTGACTCCCGTGACAACGCTCCGTTTTACAGCCCTTTGATCCTCTATCACGAATACATAATCTCCGTCATCATCGGAACATATTGCATCCATCGGGACCAGAAGTGCATACGCCAGCATTGCCGTCCGTATCTTTGTCTTGGATTCAAGCCCGAGTATTATCGAATCATCCGGATCCGTTATCGCAAGCTCAACTCTTATACCGGGAGTGGATGAGTCTTCACTTGTCTTTTTTTCTATCCTTGTTACCCTGCATTCATAGTCTTTGTTCTTGATATGAGCGCTCGCCGTCTGCCCTTCTTCGATATTTATGATGTCATATTTATTGACGGCACATACAACAGCAACATCATCGAGCGACTGTATCTGGATCAGTTCCTGACCGTCCGTCACTGTGCATCCTTCCGTTACCGGAAGCTTTGTTACGACTCCGGAAAAATCAGCCCTGACGCCTTCTGCTGCGATTGCAAGATCCTTCATTTTTGATTCGTTCACAAGATCATCCGCTGCTTTTTCCGCTTCAAGCCTGTCCTTTGCCCCCTGTGTCTGGAGGTTCAATTGCGTCTGTGCCTTCTGGCTCTCCATTACGGATTTCTTTTCTTTATATGAAGTCATCAGATAGTTCAGGAACTGAAGTTCATCCTGTTTTTTTACTATCTCCGGATCATACTGCTGATCGTGGCTGTTCTGGGCGATCTGGGATTCGATACTTTCTCGCTTCTTCTGTACATCCTTCGGATCATCACCTTCTTCGGCAACACATCCCGCCAGATCGGCCTGGAGCTGTGCACCGCGGGCAGAGAGTTCGCTCTTTCTGTCGGTGAGTTGTTTCTGCGTCATTATGATGACTGCTTCCGTTGTCTGTATCTGCTGTTCGAGTTCCGGAAGCGAGTTCTTTGCCTCGCTGTAGAGCCCTGCCACACGGCCTCCGTATTGCTTCGAATCGTCATATCCGCCCTGATCGGCCGCAGCATCAAGTTCGGCCAGCATCTCATCAAGTGACAGATCCTCCGTATCATAAGAGATCAGCATATCTCCGGCCTTAACAAGATCCCCCTCTTTAACATGTACCGTACCTATACGGCCGTTTATCTTGGAATAATAAGACTTCTCGCTGAGGCTCTCAACCTTTCCGTTCAGCTCAAGTTCGCAGTCAAGCTGACCTGTCACGGCTGTTGCGGTCTCTATTGCGGTACCTGCGGATACGCTTACCGACGCGGCTCCGACCGCCGCTGCAACCGCTATGCATGTTCCAATGATGATCTTTTTGTGCTTCATAATACTCTTATCTCCAACTCCTCATGTAAAACTACTTTGTAAACTCTATCTCTATACTTCCGGCTGTCGTGGTGGCGGTAAGCGAGTGCTCCCCTCCGGTCGAATTCTTAAGATTGCACGATCCCGCCGTGGTATGGCTGCTTATGCTGTAATCGCTTTCGCTTCCGTCGATCGTACCTTCTATGCTTCCGGTCGTATTCTTAAGATGAATGTCGCCTTCGCCCTTAAGGTTTGTGATCTTTATCGAGCCCGATGTATTTTCCATGCTTATGTTTCCGCCTGCCTGTACACCTGTAAGTTCTGTTGCGCCCGATGTACTGTCAAGGCTGAAGTTTCCTTCCGATACCGCATTCGTAAACACAATGCTTCCGCTTGTATTCTCGACTCTCATCTCACCTGCCGTGATATTTTCTGCCGTAAGGCTTCCGCTTGTGGACTCGATATCGAGT
>CADCPL010000147.1 GCA_902803305.1 uncultured Lachnospiraceae bacterium | reverse complement strand
TTCTGGGGATGTATGGCAGGCGCCGCACTGGTGATGATACTCGACTGCGGTGGATTTGAGATCGCAAACAGGTTCGTGATGGATTTTTTCATCATATTTGTCGGGTTGATCGTTCAGGTGACATACTGTATCTGGAATGACGGATATTACGGGATCAACACGAACAGGAAGCGTTTTTATATAATAAGCATCATCGCGGCGCTTTGCAATCTGCTCTCGGTGATCGGAAACATCAAGGGTGGCTCGTTCATTGCAGACGGAGTTTTACAGGATTCGGGAGTCAATTTCCTGATCGTTGTTCTGTTCATAGTTATCGGTGTGGAACTCATCATAAAAGAAAGGATAGACCATGAAGAATCTTAAGCTTAAGGCAGCAAGAGCGGGCATGGACCTTTCGCAGGATGAGCTCGCAAAAAGATGCGGCGTGTCGAGACAGACCATAAGTGCGATCGAGAAGGGAGACTACAACCCCACGATCAACCTTTGCATAGCGATCTGTAAGGAACTGGGAAAAACTCTTGACGATCTTTTCTGGGAAGACGCGGTAGATTGTGTCAAGTTTTCTGTGAAAACTTGACATGTAGCCTCAGCCCTCGACGAAGTCGAATTCAAATGGGCTGAGGTTCAATTCTTAAGGAGTAGATATGGCAGTAGAAGACGGTGTATGGATCATGCGCGGGCTTGATTGGGACGATCCCTATCGTATACGCACATGGCAGGAACTGGTCAACTGGATAAATGAAGTCGGATTCCTTCCGCTCTTTGCAAACGGAGTGGAAGGATTTTCCGCGGAAGAACACGTGTCGCCGGATTACTGGTGGACGGGCGATCCCGATGAGGATCCGTGGGCGTGGCGCGAGATAATAGCGGCATCACACCAACTGGCATACGGGAAGTTCTTTGACCGGAAAGCAGGATTCATAAGCCTTGAGTGGCTGCCGTACTTTGCAAATTTCAGACGCGGCGGATATGATTTTGACTCGCGTTGGGAAGACGGACTGGCAAGCCGCCGGGAGAAAGTCATTATGGATATGCTCACCGGCAGGGACGAGGACGGGGAGGTCACATTCCCGACTGATCAGATATTGTCTACGGAGCTTAAGAAAAAGGCCGGATTCGGCAAAGGCGGACTCAAGAATTATCCGGGTATTGTGACGGAGCTTCAGATGCAGACATATCTGGTGATAACAGATTTTCACAGAAGAGTGAACAAGCGCGGGGAGGAATACGGCATGCCGGTATCGGTGATGCTGCCGCCCGAGGCTGTTTGGGGATATGAAAAGATCACTTCGGCGTACGGCGAAAGCCCGGAAAAGAGCCGGGAGAGGATCATGGACCGAATATGCGAAGTGTTCCCGCACGCGGATGAAAACAGTATGATAAAGCTTATCGGAAAGAACTGAGAACGGAGGAAAAAGATGGTAAAGCATGTGATCTTATGGACGCTTAAGGATGAGTATTCTGCAGAGGAGAAAGAAAATATAAAGCAGGGTATCAAGGAAGGACTCGAATCGCTTAAGGGCAAGGTACCCGGGATCGTTGACATCAAGGTGAACATTAACGGGCTTCCTTCATCAAATGCCGATCTGATGCTTGATTCGACATTCGAGAGTGAGGATGCTCTCAAGAACTATTCGACACATCCCGAGCATGTGGCGGTTGCCGATTCAAAGGTCAGGCCCTACACAAAGATCAGGAGTTGTCTGGATTATACCATATAAAGTAAGAAACGGGTAAACAGATGTATCCATTGTTTTCAAGATAAATGCTTGCATTTTGATGGTGGTTTTTGTCATAATAAAGGCCTGAACAGTAAAAAACGCAAACATATTCTTTGCGAGGAGGACAATGAAATGAAAAAGACGATCAGAAGTGTGACAGCGAGCATTCTTGCATTGATGCTTTGTGTCGGTATTCTGGCAGGATGCGGCGAAAAAGAGGAACCTGTGGCTGAATTGCCGGAGGAAGTCGAAGAGTATTACGATGATGAGGATTTTGAAGAGATTGAGGATTTCGAAGACTATGAGGAAGAGCCCGAAGAGATAACGGAGGACGGATCTGAATCTGAAGCAGATACGGCGGATTCCGGGAAACTTGGCAACGACGAGATCGTTGAACTGGCAAAAAAGCACAGCGGGGCTCCGGAAGCGGAACTTGATCAGGTAATGGATAACGGAAACCTGTATATACATTTGTACGAGGATATGGGAGATCATACTGCGACGATCGATTGGTATGAGATAGATCCAAAGACTCTTAAAGGTACAAATTTTGAAGGAAATGCAGTGGATCTTTCGGCAGCAGGAACTTCGGATGCAGAAGGTGACGAGGGAGAAGGCGTTGATATCGCGGACGGAGAATATGTTACTGACGAAGAATATGAAGGAGAACTGTCTGCTGACGGTAAAACAATGACGATCACGACGGCACTCTCGGAGTTTGTGAACAGCCCGACACCGGCTTATCCGAAGAGGACATATGTTATCAATGTGTCGGATTCGTGCAAATGTATCGAAGTGCAGGAAGAAACAAAGACGAACTCATTCTTTGACAAAATGGATCTTATCAAGGACTTCCTGAAAGGACAGAGCGGACTTCCGATCACTTTGAAGTTCAAAAACAATGAACTGGTTGAGATCATGTTCTCATCATAAGCTTATTCGACGAGGCTGGTCGCTTCACAAGCAGGGATCATGGCGAGCGGTCTGTAGGATGAAATGAAGGTGAAAAAATGATAAGTACTGTGTTGGCGGGACTACTGATACCGTTCATAGGGACTGCTGCGGGATCGGCTTGCGTTTTCTTTTTGAGAAATGAGATCAAGGCCTCGGTTCAAAAGGCATTGAGCGGGTTTGCTGCCGGGGTGATGGTTGCGGCTTCGATATGGAGCCTGATAGTTCCGGCGATCGAACAGTCGGCGGACAAAGGAAGGTTCGCGTTTGCACCTGCTTTTGCCGGCTTTTGGATGGGAATATTGTTTCTGCTCTTACTGGATCATGTTATCCCGCACCTGCATGCGCTGACAAATGAGTCGGAAGGCCCGAAGAGTAATCTTACGAGAACCGCAATGCTTGTGCTTGCCGTGACACTTCACAATATCCCCGAAGGAATGGCGGTCGGTGTTGTATATGCCGGACTCGTGAGCGGATCGGCAAATATCACCGCGGGAGCTGCACTTGCGTTGGCACTTGGAATAGCGATACAGAATTTCCCGGAAGGAGCCATCATATCAATGCCGCTGTATGCGGAAGGCAGGAATAAGGGAAGATCATTTTTGCTGGGTGCTTTGTCGGGAGCGGTTGAACCTGTTTTTGGCGGTATGACGGTGCTGATCGCGGGACTTGTGGTTCCGGCTATGCCGTATCTTCTTTCGTTTGCGGCAGGAGCAATGATGTATGTTGTGGTAGAAGAGTTGATACCTGAGATGTCTGCCGGAGAGCATTCAAATATAGGCGTTGTGGCGTTTGCCGTCGGATTCAGTCTTATGATGGCGCTCGATGTTGCGCTTGGATAGTTTCGC
>CADCPL010000146.1 GCA_902803305.1 uncultured Lachnospiraceae bacterium | reverse complement strand
GGGACTATATGACGGTGCGGATGTGCGGGGGATAAAGGGATCGAGTTATGAGATAGCCAAGATGACGGAAACACCCGTTATACTTGTTGTCGATGCAAAAGGCATGGGTCGCACGATAGCATCCGTCATAAAAGGGATAGCAAACGATGACAGAGAGCGGCTCATAAAGGGTGTGATACTTAACAGGATATCCCGGAACTTTTACGAAAAGATACGCCCGGTCCTTTCGGAAGAGCTTGAAAAAGAAGGCTTGGATATTGAGATCATCGGAGGGCTCCCGACAGATGAATGCATGCAGCTGCCGAGCCGCCATCTCGGACTTATGATGCCCGCTGAGATGCATGACATAAAGGAAAAGATCAGCCATATGGCCGATCATCTTGAAGAAAACTGCGATATTGAGGCAATACTTAAGATCGCATCAAATGCACCGAAGATCGCGTCGACAATATCGCATAAAAGTTCGGTAAAGCCTGTGGATCCTGAAGTCTGTATCGGCGTCGCAAGAGACGAGGCGTTTTGTTTTTACTATCGGGAGAATCTGAGGCTCCTTGAGCAGCTGGGCGCCCGGATAGTTTATTTTTCGCCGTTACATGATGAACAAGTACCGGGCGATGTCAGCGGCATTCTGCTCGGAGGGGGATATCCGGAACTGCATCTTAAGGAGCTTGCCGAAAACGAAGCGATGAAAATGTCCGTAAGAGCAGCTGTAGAGTCCGGAATGCCGACTCTTGCCGAATGCGGAGGGTTCATGTATCTTCATGAAACGATAGAGGGTAAAACGGGGACGCCTTATCCGATGGTGGGAGTGATAAAAGGGAGCTGCAGAAACACCGGAAAGATCGCGGGACTCGGCTATTCACAGATCAAGGAATGCGAAAAAGTCGGCGCGGATGATTTTTACTTGCAGCTGGCCGGTATGAGGGGACATGAGTTTCACTACTACGAAAGCACATGCGATCAAGGTGATGCCTTGCTTTATAAGCCTTCGTCGGACAGTACATACAGATCCATGATCGCAAGAGGCGGAAGTCTCTGGGGATTTCTGCATCTGTACTATCCGTCGGATCCGAAAGCGATCGAGGCATTTGTTGCGGAAATGCGAGCTTATGAAAACAACAGGATCACAAGGGAGATGTCATGAAGGAACATAAGAATTCAGCGGCTTTTTTTGCGAATAAGCAGTGCAGGTACTATCCGTGCCATGAAAGCGATGAGGACATCAACTGTCTGTTCTGCTACTGTCCGCTCTATCACATGGATTGTCCCGGAAACTATGAGATGACAGAGGCCGGGGGCAAAACGATCAAAAACTGCAAGGACTGTGTATATCCGCACATGGCCGATAATTACCCCGAGATCATAAAGAGGCTTAAAAGCAATTAATCCTTTTATTTACCTTATTCTTATGCTATAATGCTTCTTCAGGTATGTTTACAGACAATATTTGGAGGATAACGGATAATGAGTTTACAGGTCGAGAAGTTAGAAAAGAACATGGCAAAGCTTACCATCGAGGTTGATGCCGCGAAGGTAACTGAGGCTATTAAAAAGGCTTACGATAAGAACAAGGGTAAGATGAGTGTGCCGGGATTCAGGAAGGGAAAGGTCCCTCAGGCAATGATCGAGAAGATGTACGGTCCCGAGGTTTTCTATGAGGATGCGGCAAACTTCATGATACCCGACGCATATGCCGAGGAAGTTGATAACAACAAGGAACTGGAGATCGTATCCCAGCCCAAGATAGATGTGGTACAGCTTGAGAAGGGCAAGAATTTCATCTTTACGGCAGAAGTCGCGTTAAAGCCTCCCGTAGAGCTCGGAAAGTATAAGGGTGTCAAGATAGACAAGATAGAAACCGAAGTTACGGATGAGGATATCGATAAGGAGATCAAGCGTGAGCAGGAAGCAAACGCAAGAACGATAACAGTTACTGATCGCGCGGTAAAGGACGGAGATACGGCTGTCATAGATTTTGAAGGTTTCATGGACGGAGTGGCATTCGAAGGCGGTAAGGGAGACAATTATCCTCTCGTTATCGGATCGCATTCGTTCATCCCGGGATTTGAGGAACAGATCATCGGCAAGAACACGGGTGATGAGATCGATGTAAACGTGACTTTCCCCGAGGACTACAATGCCAAGGACCTTGCAGGCAAACCTGCCGTGTTCAAGGTAAAGATAAACGAGATCAAGGAAAAGGAACTTCCGGAGCTTGATGACGAGTTCGCATCCGAGGTATCTGAGTTTGATACGATGGCCGAGTACCGCGAAGATGTGAAGAAGAACCTTGCCGAGAAGAAGGAAAAAGAAGCAAAGGATAAGAAGGAAGACGCGGTCATAGAGGCGATCATCAAAGATTCCAAGATGGATATTCCCGAGGCAATGGTCGATACGCAGGTCAGGACCATGATAAACGATTATGCAAGGAGACTTCAGAGCCAGGGATTGTCGCTTGAACAGTATTTCATGTTCACGGGACTTGATATGGAGAAGTTTACCGCACAGATGAAGCCCGGTGCGCTTAAGAGGATCGAGTCAAGGCTCGTGCTTGAAGCGATCGTGAAGGCGGAAGGCTTTGAAGTAAGTGATGACGAATACGAGAAGGAACTTGAGCGCATGGCCGAGGAGTCAAAGATGGAGCTCGATAAGCTCAAAGAGTATATCGGAGATGACGAATACGGTAAAAATCAGATCGTCGAGGATATCAAGATCCAGAAGGCCGTTGATCTTATAGTGGAAAGTGCAAAGGAGAAATAAATGAGTTTAGTACCTTACGTCATTGAACAGACCAGCCGCGGTGAACGCAGCTACGACATATATTCCAGGCTTCTCAAGGAAAGGATAGTGTTCCTCGGTGAGGAAGTGAACGATACGACTGCGAACCTTATCGTGGCTCAGATGATGTTCCTTGAGGCAGAAGATCCCGAGAAGGATATACATTTTTACATCAACAGTCCCGGCGGATCGGTAACCGACGGTTTTGCGATCTATGACACAATGCATTACGTAAAATGTGATGTGGCAACATACTGTATCGGAATGGCAGCCAGCATGGGAGCGTTCCTCCTTGCGGGCGGAGCCAAGGGCAAGAGATTTGTCCTGCCCAATGCCGAGATCATGATACATCAGCCTTCGGGCGGTGCAAAAGGACAGGCTACCGAGATCGAGATCGTTGCAAAGCAGATCCTTCGCACCAAAGAGCGTCTTAACAGGATCCTTTCGGAGAACTGCGGACAGCCCCTTGAAAAGGTTGCGGCCGATACGGAAAGAGATAACTGGATGAGTGCCGAGGAAGCGCTTGAATACGGATTAGTGGATAAGATCATTTCAGAAAGGTCTAACTGATGGCAAAGAAAGATATAAGATGTTCTTTTTGCGGAAAGAGCCAGGATCAGGTCAAGAAGCTCATAGCAGGTCCGGAGGGAGTCTTCATCTGCGATGAATGTATAGAAGTATGCATGGAGATCGTTGAAGACGAGCTGTTTGAGGCGGAAGAGGCACAGACCGAGGAAAGTGATTTTGAGATCAATCTCGTCAAGCCCAAGGAGATGAAGGAGTTTCTCGATGAGAATGTCATAGGTCAGGAAGAGGCTAAAAAGGTCCTCTCCGTGGCCGTATACAATCACTATAAGAGAATACTGTCGCAAAAGGATTCGGGAGTGGAGCTTCAGAAATCAAATGTGATAATGATCGGACCGACAGGTTCGGGTAAGACTCTTCTTGCTCAGACACTTGCCAAGATCATCAATGTTCCTTTTGCCATAGCTGATGCGACTGCACTTACCGAAGCCGGATATGTCGGCGAGGATGTTGAGAACATTCTTCTCAAAGTCATTCAGGCAGCGGACTACAACATTGAAAAAGCCGAATACGGTATCATCTATATAGATGAGATAGATAAGATAACGAGAAAATCTGAAAACGTCTCGATCACGAGAGATGTGTCGGGAGAAGGCGTGCAGCAGGCGTTGCTTAAGATAATCGAGGGAACAAATGCTTCGGTACCTCCTCAGGGCGGCAGGAAGCATCCTCATCAGGAACTGATACCAATAAACACTACAAATATACTGTTCCTTTGCGGCGGGGCATTTGACGGTCTCGAGAAGATAGTGGAGAACCGTCTCGACAGAAAATCCATCGGATTCGGCGCTGAGATCGCAAACAAGACGGAGCATGAGATAGGTGCGCTCCTGCAGCAGGTACAGCCCGAGGATCTTATCAAGTTCGGCCTGATACCTGAGTTTGTCGGAAGAGTACCGATCTGCGTCAGCCTTGAAGGGCTTGACGAGGAAGCTCTTACCAAGGTGCTCACCGAGCCGAAGAACGCCATCCTCAAGCAGTACAAGAAACTGTTTGAGCTTGACGGCGTTGAACTTGAATTCGAGGACGATGCCGTTCGCGAGATAGCTCACAAGGCTTACGAGAAAAAGACCGGCGCAAGAGGACTGAGATCAATTCTTGAGGGGATAATGAACGATCTTATGTTTGAGATCCCATCTGATGATTCCATCACAAAATGTGTGATCACAAAAGGTGCCGTGACGGGTGAGGGAGCTCCCCTGATAGTGCGTAACAACGAAAAAGTAAGAAAGAGTCTTAAGAAAGCAGAGTAATTTTGCGTAGGATAACGAAGAAGAAATTCGCTTGCGTTGTTGTAGATAAAATGGCAGTGCTTCCGAGCATGGTCATTCATTTTGATATCAAATCCCCTTCGGGCACCAAAGCCGTGGAAAAAGCCATGGTCAAGGACCGAAGGCTTTTTGTAGTATCCGACAGGGAAACCGGGGACAGATCGGACAGACCGGGGGTGTATTCGTGCGGATGCGTATGTTCCATAAAACAGGTGGTAAAGCTTCCCGACGGCCTTTTGAGGGTACTGGTCGAAGGTGATTTTCGCGCAAGACTCATCGATCTGGAGAAGGACGAGTATCTCATTGCCACGGTCAAAGAGATAGTGGCTGTCGATGACTGGTACATAGATAAAAATGTTTGCCCGGTCAATCCGGATATGCTCCCGGACAGTGAAGAGGCAAGACACCAGATCAGGGCCAGGATGAACATACTCAAGGAACTCCTGTCTTCGCTCCTTTCATATAATCCATCGATCGGAAAGACCCTGACCCGCCAGTTTGATGAAGCCGAAAAACTGTCGGAACTGCTTGATTATGTGGCCATAAATGTGCCGATGCAGTTTTCGGACAGACAGTATCTGCTTTCCTGTGAGACGATTGAGGAGCGTTTCATGTCGCTCATGACCATAATGCAGCGGGAAGTCGACGTCCTGAACATCAAGACGAATATCGCAAAACAGATAAAAGAACGCGTTGACAAGAATCAAAAGGAATATGTCCTTCGCGAACAGCTCCGCGTGATCAAGGAGGAACTCGGCGAGGGAAGTACCGCCACGGAGGAGGAAAAATACAGGGAAGAGGTAGGGCATCTTAAGGCAAAGGCCGATGTTAAAGAGAAGATCCTGAAAGAAATTGACCGGTTCAGTCGCCTCCATGACGGCTCTTCGGAGGCGGAGGTATCACGCGGATATATCGAAACTCTTCTTGCCATGCCGTGGGACCGTGCGTCGACCGACAACAGGGATATAGACCGTGCCGAGCGTATCCTGAACAGGGATCACTACGGACTTGATAAAGTAAAGGAACGCATGCTTGAGTTCCTGGCAGTTCGAAACCTCACGAAAAAAGGGCAGTCTCCGATAATATGTCTTGTCGGACCTCCCGGAACGGGTAAAACAAGCATAGCAAGATCTGTTGCAGCGGCGCTTGATAAAAAGTATGTAAGGATCAGCCTCGGAGGAGTAAGGGATGAGGCTGAGATCAGAGGTCACAGAAGGACCTATGTCGGAGCCATGCCCGGAAGGATCGCAGTCGGACTGAAGAATGCGGGCGTTAAGAATCCGCTCATGCTGTTGGATGAAATAGACAAGATGAGCAACGACTATAAAGGGGACCCGTCTTCAGCGCTGCTTGAAGTACTCGACAGCGAGCAGAATGTTAGGTTTTCCGATCATTATATAGAGATCCCGACAGATCTTTCCGAGGTACTGTTCATCGCTACCGCGAACAGTCTGTCCGATATCCCCAGGCCTCTTCTTGACAGGATGGAAGTTATCGAGGTCAGCAGCTATACCGAAAATGAAAAGATCCATATTGCAAAAGAGCATCTGTTCCCGAAACAGCAGAAGAAAAACGGCCTCAAAAAGGGCCAGCTCGTGGTAGCCGATACCGTTTGGCATGATATAGTCAGCGGATATACAAAAGAAGCCGGAGTCAGATCGCTCGAGCGAAAGATCGGCGCCATCTGTCGAAAAGCTGCCAGGATGATCTATCAGGACGGGAAGAAAACGGTCAGGGTAACGAGAGCCAACCTGTATGATTTTCTCGGGATACGCAGATACGAACAGGAAAAAAAGAACAAAAACGACGAGGTCGGTATAGTCCGCGGGCTTGCATGGACAAGCGTCGGCGGGGATACTCTGTCGATAGAAGTAAATGTTATGCCGGGCAAAGGCGAGATACTCCTTACCGGCCAGCTCGGGGATGTCATGAAGGAGTCGGCTCAGGCGGGAATGAGCTATATCCGTTCGATAGCACCCGCACATAAAATATCGCCCGATTATTTCAAAAAACATGATTTTCATCTCCATATTCCCGAAGGAAGTGTTCCGAAGGACGGGCCTTCAGCCGGGATAACGATGGCAACTGCACTGTTTTCGGCTATTACATGCCGTAAGGTAAGAGCCGATGTTGCGATGACCGGCGAGATAACGCTGCGCGGAAGGGTCCTTCCGATCGGAGGACTGAAGGAAAAGGTGCTTGCGGCAAAGAACGCGGGGATCAAAAAGGTGCTTGTGCCCGCAGCGAACACGAAGGATATTGAGGAACTGGACGAGGAGATCACACGGGGGCTTAGGATCGTGTACGTCTCTCATATGGATGAAGTGCTGAAGCACTCGATCATCTGATACGGATAAGCTATGGTAATAAAGAATGTAAATTTAGAGACCGTGTGCGGGGTTACGAGCAAACTCCCGGATAACAGCCTTCCCGAGGTTGCGTTTGCGGGAAAGTCAAATGTCGGAAAATCATCACTCATAAATGCTCTTATGAACCGCAAGAGTTATGCGAGGACGAGTTCGCAGCCCGGCAAGACGCAGACGATCAATTTTTACAACATAAACGAAGAGATATACTTTGTTGATCTGCCCGGATACGGATATGCCAAGGCTTCAAAGACCGAGGTGGAAAAATGGGGGAAGATGATCGAGAAGTATCTTCGCACTTCGAACCGGTTAAAACGCGTTTTCCTGCTCATTGATATACGTCATGAGCCGGGCGCCAACGATAAGATGATGTATGACTGGATCGTATCGTCGGGATATGAGCCCGTCATCATCGCCACCAAGCTCGATAAGATAAAGAGAAGTCAGATCGATAAGCAGATAAAGCTTGTATGTACTGCGCTTGGGGCTGCAAAAGAGTCTGTTGTACCTTTTTCTGCCGTAAGCAAACAGGGCAGGGAGGAGATATATGAGATCATCGACAAAATACTTGAAGATACTGTTTAATTACCTGTTCGCCATCATAATGGCGGTACTTGTCATATTCGTTCTGCCATGGGCACTGGAGTTTTTCTGGCCTTTCGTTGTGGCTGCGATCATTGCGGCGATCGCCAATCCGCTCGTTCGTTTTCTTGAGAAAAAGATGAAGATAAAGCGCAGGGCCGGATCCGTAGTGGTCATAGTGCTCACGATCGCTGTTGTCGGAGCGGCATGTTACGGCATCATCTACGTGCTCGCTACCCAGGTGGTGGGATTTTTCACAAGCGCGCCCGATATGTGGGCGAAGGTAAACGGATCGATCAGGAATCTGTCACAGGAGATGAGCAGCAGATACGAGCTTCTTCCGAAGGGATCAAAGGATTTCTTTGAGAATCTCGGAGAGAATATTTATGATTCCCTGTCATCGCTCGGATCTTCGATCGGTGAGCGTGCCGCACAGTCCGCCGGAAACGGCGTGAAAAACGCGCCTCTCTTCCTTGTGGGCATTATCATGTGTGTTCTGGCAAGCTATCTTTTTGTTGCGGAACGCGAACAGATAGGAAAGTTTGCAAGAAAGATACTTCCCAAGCATCTTCAGGAACGTTTTGCCATAGTGACTCAGACCATGAAATCGGCTGTCGGAGGGTATTTCAAGGCGCAGTTCAAGATAATGGGTTTTGTATATATCGTGTTGTTCGCGGGATTTCTGGTCCTCGGGATCGATTATGCCTTCCTGATCGCACTCATAATCGCGCTTCTTGATTTTCTGCCGTTCTTCGGTACCGGAGCCGCCATGTGGCCATGGGCGCTGTACGCGGTCATTCAAAAGGATTACAAGTTCGCGGTCGGTATGATGATAGTGTGGGGCCTTTCACAGCTCATCCGTCAGCTCATACAGCCCAAGCTTGTCGGCGATTCGATCGGAATGCCGGCGATACCGACGCTGATACTCCTGTATGTCGGCTTCAGGATCAAAGGTGCCTTCGGACTTATCGTTGCGGTACCGATCGGGATGATAGTATACAACCTGTATAAAGCAGGGCTGTTCTCGAACTTTATATACAGCACGAAGATGCTGCTAGAGGATTTCCGAAAGATGAGGATCTTTACGCCGGAGGAGCTTGAAGCAGAGGGGATAAAAGATGATAACACTTCTTGCTAAGTTTTTTATAAAAGACAGTAAGAACTTTGGAGATACGCGCGTGCGCCATGCATACGGCGTCGTCTGCGGTGCGTTCGGGGTATTTCTGAACATCGTATTGTTTGCGGCAAAACTTACCGCCGGTATCCTTTCGGGATCCGTTGCGATAACCGCGGATGCCTTTAACAACCTGGGAGATGCGGGCTCAAGCGTTGTGACGATGGTCGGATTTAAGATGGCGGGTCAGAAGCCAGATCCCGAGCATCCGTTCGGGCACGGAAGGATAGAGTATGTAACCGGTCTTATAGTCTCGATGCTCATCATCGTTATGGGATTCGAACTGCTAAAGTCATCCGTGGATAAGATCATACATCCGCAGCTTCCGACGCTCACGCCGGTCGTAGCCGGTATCCTCATTTTTTCGATAATCGTAAAACTCTATATGTACAGCTACAATACCGTTACATCGGCGAAGATAAGCTCTGCTGCCATGAAGGCGACGGCACTTGATTCTTTTACGGATTCGATCTCAACGCTTGTTGTCCTTGCAAGTTCCCTTATCGGATACTACACGGGCTGGCGCGTGGACGGATGGTGCGGACTTGCCGTGTCGATCTTTGTCCTGTATGCGGGAGTTACATCAGCAAAGGATACGATGGATCCGCTGCTCGGGAGCAAGCCTTCCGAGGATTATGTGAAAGCGATCGAAAAATTCGTTACATCATATGATGATATCATCGGTATACACGATCTGGTGATACACGATTACGGTCCCGGCCGTATCATGATATCGCTTCACGCGGAGGTCAGCGCGGATCGGAACATAATGGATGTTCATGACACGATCGACAATATCGAGAGACGTATCAATCAGACTCTCGGATGTCAGTGCGTAATCCATATGGATCCCGTAGTTGTGAACGATGAAGCGACTGACAGGATGAAGCGTCTGTGCATGCTCATAGCCAAAAGCGTTGACGAAAAGTTCACGATCCATGATTTTCGCATGGTCAAAGGACCGTCGCATACAAATCTTATATTTGACGTGGTAGCACCGTATGACTGCAAGTTGTCTGAGACCGAGATAAGAAACACGATATGCGCAAAAGTCGAGAGTCTGCCGGGTAACCATTATGCGGTTATTGAAGTGGACAGACCGTATGTGTAGCTAAGATAAAAAAATGAGATAAAAGGAAACGTGTTATGGAAAAAGTTAAGGTTTTTATAGACGGAAGCGAGGGTACGACCGGACTTCGGATAAATGAGAGATTTGCGAAGCGAAGCGATATAGAGGTTATGCATATCGATCCGGAGCAAAGAAAAGATCCCGCTGCGCGGAAAAAACTCATAGATTCATCGGACTATACGTTCCTGTGCCTTCCGGACGCCGCTGCCATTGAAGCATGTGAGCTTGCGGAAAATCCCGACACGGTCATTATAGATGCATCAACGGCACACAGGACCAACCCTGAATGGGCATATGGCCTGCCCGAGCTGTCGCCTCAGTTTTTTGAAAAGATCCGGACTTCAAAACGTATAGCCGTTCCCGGATGCTATGCATCCGGATTTATCATGATGGCATATCCGCTTGTGACAAAGGGTATACTGGGACCGGATTATCCCTTTACGATACCTGCTCTGTCCGGGTATTCGGGAGCCGGAAAGAAAGCCATAGCTGCATATGAATCAGCTGATAAGCCGGAGGATCTGTTCGCACCCAGGCAGTATGCACTCGCTCAGATGCATAAGCATCTGCCCGAGATGAAAAAGATCGTCGGGCTCGACTTCGAACCGATATTTGAGCCGGTCGTGGATGATTATTACTGCGGCATGATCGTAAATCTGCCCATCCATACAAGGCTTATGAAGAATAAAATGGGACCCGAGGAGCTTCGTGATGTACTGGCCGAGCATTACAGCGGCCAGCAGTTCATACGTGTATGCAGGTACGGCAGTGAAAGCGAAACGAATGGTTTTCTTGCCGCAAATTCCATGGCAGGAGTTGATTATGCAAATATACTTGTTACGGGTAACGAGGACAGGATAATAGTCTCTGCGATCTTTGACAATCTCGGCAAAGGCGCCAGCGGGGCTGCCGTAGAGTGCCTTAACATATCAATGGGTATAGATCCCACTACGGGACTTGTAGTATAGAATGTATCATACCGATACTCGAGACAGATAGGAGTTGCGGTACTCCTTGAGGTCCGTAACGTCTTCATTGAACCAATCGGGAACGTCAAAAGCATCCGCTTCTTCGACGGATGAAAACTCCACTTCGGCAATGATAAGGCTGCTAAAGGGCTCGGCAAATATGTCGAGCTCTATTGTATGTTGCCCGTAAGGGATAAGATAACGCCGCTTGCGTATCACGTTTCCGTCCGCTTTGGATGCAAGCGTTTCATATGACTCCTTTGTAAGAGGGAGGTTATACTCTTCGTGGGAGAGCGAGGTATTGCTGCCTCCGACGCCCTTATAGGTCATATAGTACCTGTCATCCTCGCGCCTTACCCTTATCGTGGGCTCAGTGACAAGATATGCCTGCTCGATCGTATGAAACTCGTATTGTTCAAGATCCGAAGGAAGGCTCTTTATCGTAAATTTTCGTTCTATCTCCATTCCCATATGAACACTATACTATATATCTGTGTTATAATTCAACGAAAAGGAGGTATTACTATGGTTTACGTTTTTCTTGCGGATGGGTTTGAAGAGATCGAAGCATTGACACCGGTGGATCTTCTGAGAAGAGCCGGAGTGGAAGTCGGCACCGTTTCCATTTATCCTGACAGGAAGGAAGTTACGGGGGCAAGGAACATATGCGTTAAGGCGGATCTTACGATAGAAGAGGCTGATACGGCAAATGCCGAACTGATAGTTCTGCCCGGAGGAATGCCGGGAACGGTCAATCTGCTTGAATGTAAGAGGCTCATGGATATAGTGGATGCATTTAACGAAAAGGGAGGGCATGTAGCAGCCATATGTGCCGCGCCTGCCAGGATACTCGGATCGAAGGGGCTTCTCAAAGGGAAAAATGCTACGTGTTATCCCGGGCTGGAGCCACTTATGGAAGGAGCAACGCCTGTTATAAAAACAGTCGTTACCGATGGGAATATCACGACTTCACGGGGCTTGGGCACTGCCGTGGATTTTGCCTGTGAACTGATAGCGCTTCTGTGCGGAGAGGAAAAAGCTAAGGAGATTAGGACCTCCGTAGTTGCATAACAAGGTCTTAGGTTCAAGACAGAGTAGGAGAAGTATATGAAAAAAATAACATTGGGTTTTGTTACTGTATTGTTTGCGGCGGCAGTTACGCTTGGATCCGGCACAGCTGTCAAAGCAGCTGAAGAAGAGACAGGTGTATGCGAAGATATTGTGGTTCAGGATGAGATTGAGGCTCAGGATGATATTGAAGTCCGGGATGAGACCAAAGGGGACGAGTTCTTCGCCGAGCCGACCGTATACTGCGACACAAAAGAAGAGGCATATGCTTCGGGAATTGTTACGGCCGCCACCGAGCTTGACGGTAAGGCAAAGCAGAGCGCAAAGATACTTGTTACGGCAGTAAGTGACGGTAACGTCAAAAAGACCGTAACATGCAATGTTACGGTGACGGCGGATAATAAAGAACTTGCCTGGGAATCCGATAAGCCGGGGGTAGCAGCGGTAGATGATAGGGGTAATATAACTGCCGTATCGCCCGGGACCGCGAAGATAACCGCGTCTTCGACCGATGGCAGCAAAAAGAAAGTAACCGTTACCATCACTGTCAGATAACAGGCTTTGTGCAAAATATACAATTAACAACACTTTCATTTGGCGATATGTGATATTGCACCGATATTTTCGGTGTGATATCATTCGCCATACAAACAAAAATCTACCAACAGTTCTCGCGATAGTTCATCGCCTGATTCCGGATTTTGTTAATCTGATACATCGTTAGGAAATGATAATGGGCGTTTTATACGTTTCGGGGAAGAAGTCTCCTTTTTTGGTCGGAAGGGACCCCGCGAGCGATCTGGTGCTTGATGATCGTTACGTATCCAGAAAGCATTTGATCTTTTCGACCGTAAGAACTGACGTCGCTGCCGTTCGGATCCTGGGTACGAACGGGGCACATGTCGGGAGCGAAAAAAAAGAAAAGGGCTGCACCTGTCTTATTAGAGCGGGTGATGTCATAACGATCGGATGTCATTGTATCGTCTGGTTGGGATATACCGAGACCTGCGACCGGTCTTTCGTGAAATGTCAGGCCACGCTGCCGGTACCGGATACGGAACCTGTTGAGATCGAGGGCCCGCCTCAGAGAAAGGTCCCGGAGAAGCCATCCGTAATGCTCGCGGCCGGCCCCGCACTTACGATGGCGATACCGATACTTCTGGGCGCGGGAAGATCCGTGGCCATACTGTCATCCGTTTTTGCAGCTGTTTGGGCCGGTGCGAATGTTCTCGGGAGGATAAGCAAACAGAAGACCGAAGAAAAGAGGCGCAGGACCACATACAGTGCATATCTTGATGAGTGTGAGGACTGTATCAGAAAAAAGATCAGGCAGCTTCTTGTATCCCTTAAAGCAGTACACCCGCCGGTCGATGGTTATTTTAAAGACGGCGTGGATGCTCTTATCCTTTGGAACAGGGGGAAAAGTCCGGGGATATCTGTCAGGACCGGAGTCGGAAAGGTTGATAATCCCATTAAGATAATCATACCGAAAGACCGTTTTGCGCAGGTAGATGATTCCCTGAGGGGCCTGCCGGCACTCATCAGGAAAAAATATGAAAAGATAGATCACGCGCCGGTGATGACTGATCTTATTGAAGGCAGGATCACGGGAATGATCCTCCGGTCGGACAGGGACAGGAAGATCCTTTCAGCGGTGATGCTTCAGATGGCATGTGCATATTCGCCGGGTGATCTTCGGATCCGTATAAGTATGTGTCATGAGCTCATGCACTACTATATGTGGACCACGCTGCTTCCGCATTACATGGTCGGCAGCACTTCTGAACCGGGAAAGACTATTTTCATTACGGATGACGTTCAAACAGCTTACGAACACGTCTCGGACAGCGGAGTCATTCTCATTAAGCAGGATCAGACGGATTTTCCCGCGGCTGTTATGCATTTTATCAACGGAAAAGGCGAAAAGCACATCAGCTTTGATACGGTGGCTCCGGAGCTTGCATTTTCGTATGCCGCATCGCTGTCGAGACTGTGGGGACACGGGGGTGATGAAGCAGCGATCCCGGATTCGGCACCATTCGGCAGGCTTTTCGGAGGCAGGCTTGATGTCCTGACAAGTTACAGGAAAAATGATATTACCGCGGCGTTTGCGGCCCCTTTGGGGATCGGCGCAGGAGGCAAAAAAGTGATCCTCGATCTTCATGAAAAAGCGGCAGGCCCTCACGGTCTTATAGCCGGGACTACCGGCAGCGGTAAAAGCGAGCTGCTCACAACGCTCATTCTTTCGTTTGCCGCAGAGTTTCCCTCGGATAAGCTGGCATTCTTTCTCATAGATTACAAGGGCGGGGGAATGTCAAACCTGTTCAAGGATCTGCCGCATGTCCTGGGAAGCATTTCCAATCTTTCAAGATCCGAATCGCGAAGAGCGATGATATCCCTAAGGAGCGAGAATATAAGGCGGCAGAAGCTGTTTGCCGAGGCGGGTGTTAATAACATCAACGATTATACAAGGCTTTATGACTCCGGGAAAGTGGATAAACCTCTGCCGCATGTGCTTGTCATAGTTGACGAATTTGCCGAACTGAAAAAAGAAGAGCCGGAGTTTATGGACAGGCTTATCAGTATCTCGCAGGTAGGGCGCAGTCTTGGCATACATTTGATCCTTGCGACACAGAAGCCGTCAGGAGTGGTTGACGACAAGATACGCAGTAATACGGCATTTCGAATGGCGCTGAGGCTTGTTGATACATCGGATTCCATGGATATGCTGGGAAGAGCGGATGCCGCGAAGCTGGATAGATGTGGCAGAGCCTTCCTTCAGATCGGAAATTCCGATGAATGCAGGCAGTTTCAGAGCGGATACGCCATGTGTCCCGCTGCATGTGATGCCGAAATCCGCATATATACCGATCTGCTGCTGGGTGAAGAGTATGATATGGAGTCGTCACCCAAAGAACCCATCTCCGATCCCGAAACATGGTATGACCTTGCTCTGGCTGAAATAATCCGCGCCGACCGGGAGTTTGTGACAAAAAGATGTGACCGGCTGTGGCTTCCGATGCTCCCTGATGTGATCGAAGATGAAACGGCAGTGGCTGTCTTTGACGATCCGTATGAGCAGAGGTATGAGCGTATCGGGGCGGATATAAGACAAATGGGCCATATATGGATATGCGGGCGAAGCGGGAGCGGCAAAAGCGAGCTTTTGTACACGCTCCTCGACAGGATCTGCGGTGAGGCTTCGATCTATATTGTGGATTTCGGCGGAGGGAGGCTGAAGGACTTTGAAGAAAGGGCTTCTTGCGGCGGGTATATCACGGATGACCGGCCGGATGAAGTGATAAGGATGACGGGCTTTATATGTGAGCATCTGGCCCGCAGGAGAAAAAACCGAAATATAGCCGCGAACCCGATAATATTGGCACTTGATAACTACAGCGATATTGCGGCAGCATCCGATCAGCGATTCTCTGATCATCTGATGAGGATAATGACCATGGGAAAGAGTGTCGGTATTTATATATGCGCGGCATCTGTATCCGCCCCGGCATCATCGATAGGCAAACTGGTAGACACGGGCTTTTATATGGGAAGCGAGAGCAGCTACATTGTGGCTGATTTTCTCGGATGCCGCCCGGGAGATGTTCCATATATTCGTGACACACCGGGGCGGGGGATATCAAGGCTTGATGATAAAACACTTGAATTTCAGGCCGTAAAGACCGCGGGAACGGAAGGAAAACCGCCACCGGATGTAGCCGCGGTCAGATACCCGCATATACCGGAAAAGCCCGAACTTGAAGATCTGCTGCGAGATGCGGACATGAAGCAAGGGATACCGGTAGGGTACGAGCTTTGCAGCGGCAAGATATTCTATATACCGCCCCGGGGCATAAGATGTGTCCTGATAGCGGGAAAGCAATACTGCGGAAGGCATACGCTTCTTTTTAACATATCGATAACGGCATCAAGATACGGCTTTGACTGCTTTGAGGCCGACACATATGAACAGCTGCGAAGCATTCCAAGTGGATGCGGCAGGAAGAAGATCATAACTATAGAGAGCATGACACATCTTCTCGACGATTTCTATAAAGAGCGCAGAACCTCTGAAGAGGAAAAAGAACTGGCATCATTTTTCGAAAACCCGATGTCAAAACAGAAGGCAGGCGATGACGAAAATATGACGGTCGCGATCGTAGATAACGAGACCGCAATGAAGCATGGCGGAAGAAAAATATATGATCAAATAACAAAACGGGTGTTCGGGATATCATTCGGAGGGTGCCTTGACGAGAACAGGATTTTTGACTTTTCTTACCTTCCGTACACGAAAATGCAAATGTCACAAAAGAGGGGAATCGCGACAATTCTCCGATACGACGAAAAACTGTTTTTCGGCGACGTGATCTGCCCTGAACTGATTAATGTGGATAACTCGCGAAGCCCGTAAAACAGAGGTTTAGTAACGCATGATATCGATAGAATTAGCACTCGTAAAAGAGAAAAAAAGACTCTGTGCCAGGGTCGATGAGAAGATGCTGTTGGGAGATTTTTCGGAAGAAATGAAGGAAAGATTCAAGATAAAAAACGGGCGTATTTTAATGCTTTCATTGAAGGAGAATGCTTCGGATCATATGACGGTGACCGAGGCAGGTTTATACAACGGATGTACGGTGGTGATCGAAAATGGAAATGATGAGTGTTGAATACGGGAGACTGCGTGACGGGATAAAGCAACTGGCAAAACTCTGTACGTGTCTTTCCGATGAAATTTGCGGTATTTCCCGCTATGTACAGGAACTGGACATATTTTGGGACGGCGATGTCAGTGACGGATATAAGCTTGCTATCAGCCGGGATCTGGTGGTGATGGGCAATATCCTCGGAGGCATCAGCAGTCTGGCAAAGACTCTAAGACCTGTACTGGATGTTTATATGGAAAACGAAAAGGAAGTGAAAAGGAGGTTGGAGATGTGATCCGAAAATCAAAAGAGGAGATTGAGATCGAGTTTTCAAAAGCAATAGATCAGGCGACGGAACTCGAAAATCTGGCCGAAGATCTGAGCCGTATCGCAAGAGGCGGAATGGAATCGGCACTTATGATCCTGAAGAACAACTGGCGGGGTGATACAGGTGGGTCAATAGAGCTGGCAGGAAGGAGGACAACAGCCGAAATCTACAGTACTGCAGACGATCTTTTAAGAGTCGCAAAGACAATAAGAACGACCGCGGATCTTGTATACAAGGCGGAGAAATCAGCGCAATATTTATGCTATTGACCGCTATGGTCTACAGTTATGTTAACTAGGCAAGAAAAGAAAGGAGTTGAATAACAAATGTCATTTTATCAAGTGGACAGTAAGCAGTTAAGGTCAAAAAAAGATGAGCTAAGCACCCTCATACAGAGGTTCATCCGGGAAAAGGAAAATCTGTGTGCAGGTGAGGTCGCTCTTCGGGGTATGTGGGAAGGTCAGGCCAATGATGCCTTTCACTCCGAATTCATGAAAAGCGCCGGACGGATGGATACTTTTGTCAGGGTCATCGATCAGTACGCAAACGTGATCGAATCCGTGGCGGGAAGATACGATATGGCAGAACAGAACAATATGGGGAGGGTCATGTAATGAATGCTATGCTTAAAGTAACACCGGAAAAACTGATAGAGACTGCGGGGCAGTTTCAGAATACGGAGTCAAGGATCAGGAGTCTTACACATGAGATGACGGCTATAGTCGACAGCTTTAAACCGATCTGGCAGGGTGAAGCGGCGACCGGATTTGCCAATAAGTTCGCAACTCTTACCGATGACATGGAGAGACTGTATGCGCTTATCAGAAAACATGCGGATGAACTTACCGAAATGGCTAATGAGTACAGACAGGCCGAAGAGGAAAGCTCAACTCTTGCATCGAGCCTTGCAACGGAGGCAGTGATTTGAGCATGCATGTTTGCGGACAGACGCTTGTTCTTGTGGATAACGATGCGACCGTAAGTGCGGTCAATCAGAAGCTTGTCAGGGCTGTGCTGAAGTATATGTTCTACCACAGCCCTGTGGACCGCACATTCTGTCTGAGTACGTATGAGCATGATATTGAGGAGCCGGAGGAATATGAAAATGACCCGGGTGACCTTGCTTATAAGGTTGATAAACTGGAATTTGCGCCAAAGGATTCCAATCTCTGCGATACTCTCTGCTCTGTTATCACGAGATGGAAGGAATCCGATTTTGCATGCAGGGACATAGTGGTGTTTACCGACGGGCTTGAGTCGGAGGCACTCTTTCACGAGAAAGAGGAGCTGTACTATCTGACCGGCAGGAGCGAATACCCTGTTTATATTGTCATGCTCGATCAGGAGGATAACGCGGGAGCAAGGAAAAGTCTGTCTGCTACAGCCGTTACAAGCGGAGGAAAGTTTTACGAGACCGAATTTGAAGGCTCCGATGCCGAAGTCGACAGGCAGATCTCCGAGAAGATATTTGCCGCGATGGACGAGTATGCAAGTGTCAACTGGGAAAAGTATGAAGAATACGACGAGCCTGCGGAAAACTATGAGGAGCCGGCGGAAGAATACGCAGAACCTGCGGAAGCTGTCAGCGAAGAAGTGGATGCCGACATGTATATGAACGAGGGCGAAGCGCAGGAGCGTATTATATACGAATACGATAAGACGCCTGGATTCTTTGAGACCGGAAAGCCGCTCATCATATCGGCGGTGCTTATGGCGCTCGGGCTTCTTGTCGCGGTCATTATCGGTGCATCCGTTAGGAAGAGGAGACGTGATGAACGTGTGGTTCCCGCTCCGGCTGCTGATGAAGAGGATTCATATTTTGATGATTATGAACTTGGCCGGGATGAAAACAAAACTCTTTTTCTTGATGATCCCGATGATGAGCGCTATAGGGCAACAAGGCTTCTGACCGGCAGTACACGTATGATAGAGCTTGTTGAAAAGACAAAAGGTGGCGTGATAAAGATCGTTCTTGACGGCAGAATGACTATCGGGCGCGGGGATTGTGATGTGGTGATTGATGATGATGCACTCTCAAGGCGGCACTGCGAAATGTATGAAAAAGAGGATAGGGTTTTTATACGCGATCTTTCAAGTGCGAACGGTACAAGGGTAAATGGCGTAAAGGTAAGTGACAGAGAACTTTCCGACGGTGATGAGCTTACTGTCGGATCCTGTACATATACGGTGAGGATGTGATGGACGGAGCATATACTCAGCAGGAATTGCTGCTGCTTTCTAATTTTGCATATATACCGGCATGTCTGTCCGACAGGCCGATAGGAGAGATAATCGATTCTTTCAGGGATCCGTCCGGAGGATTTACGAATGAGAGCGTATATCCGGCGGCCGCCGGTGGCGGCATGAGCCTGGACGACGTCTGCATCGTTTTTTCCGAAATGGATAAAAGGATCAAAGAAAATCCGAATTTCGGAGAAATATCGGTCAGCAGGAAGCTTGATGAAAACAATGTAAGGGCGCTTTGCTACACCGATCCCAAGGATGAGGATCCCGTGATAGTGTTTCGCGGGACCGGCGGGACGGAGGATGCATGGACCGACAACTTTGAGGGAGCATTCTGTTCTGACACCGATATACAGCAGACGGCAAATGATTTTGTTGAACTGGAATGCGGAAAATACAGGGATATCGTTGTGACCGGTCATTCCAAGGGCGGAAACATGGCGATGTATGTGACGGTCAAACAGGGCGAGAGGATAAAGGAATGTGTATCCTATGACGGTCAGGGGTTCGGAGATGAGTTCAGGACGCAGAACAAAGACGAGGTAGCCATAGCTTCGCCGAAGATACTTTCGATAAGTGCATACAATGATTTTGTGAACATACTTCTTGCGTCCATAGCCGGTACGGCAATCTATGTGGCCAACGATCCTTCGGCGGCGGCTGCGCATTCCTCGGTAACACTGCTTACATGCAACGAATTTGACGAAAACGGTGATTTTATAACAACAAGAGGGCAGGGGGCAGTATCGATTGCGCTTGAACGGCTTACGGAAGTATTGTGCAGCGGACTTGATCCTTTGACGCGTCGAGGTAAGGAAGATATGTCCCGCATAGCGGGAAGTGCCATATCTCTTGCGCTTACAACTCCGCAGGACCGGCTTCTTGAGGGATGTATCGCGCCGACCATGGGACACATATGCGCAAAACTGGCCGAACATATCGCGGCAGCATGCTCTGTCGCAACAGATGAAATGCCGCTTCTTTCAAACAGCGTTTATTTCGATGGCGGAGGCGTAAGCGCTGCCGCGCGGACGATGAGAGACCAGATCGCAGGTTTGCGTAGGGTTAAAGCGGGTATTGAAAGTGTAAGAACCGATATGGCGTGTACGATATCCACACAGATGTTCGCGGATAAGGCGCTTTGCAGGATAGGTGAGGATCTTGAGAGGATCGCGGTAAGACTTGATGATCTGTCGGCCAGGACGGACGGGATCATTGATTGTTACCGCAGCGCGGAAAATGATGCTGCATCACTGATCGCGGCGCAGCCTTCGCATGTTTGATGCCATGACTTCTATGATGTTATTTTTCTGGAAGAATGAATAGTGAACGGTATCTCCGTTTGTGAGTCTGAAACCGCTATCTACTGCGTCCTCGATATGAAGGATGTTCACAATGTCTTTGCGGCATCTGATGAAGCATCCGTAGGTTTCGCACTGTTTTGCAAGAGAAGATATAGAATCGGTCATGTCCAGGAACTGTCCCTCCGACAGACACACTCTTGTATAGAAACTGTCTATGGGGTAGGCACGTACAAGCTCATCATATTTGATAAAACAGGTATCCTTCTGGCATCTGATCTCTACAAGCGGTGTTTTTCGCTTGACCCAGTCGCCGGCAACGTCTATGAGGTGACTGATCTGTCCTGCTGATATGGGCTTTTCAATGTATATGATCTCTTCGGGAGCATTTACATACGATGTATAGCTTACGGTAGACTGGCACAGTACTATCGGAGCGATGATACCCTTAAGGCGCAGGCGTTTTGCAACATCCATACCGTTAGCCGACGACTCGGTCACATCGATAAAGAAGATGTCGTACCTTATCGGGGTGGCCATAAGAGCCTCTTCGCTTCCGAAAGAGTCAATATAGAGAACGTCACCGCTGTCATGAAGGCGTTTGTCTTTTTCACGTTCAAGGAGGCGTTCGGTCTGCTTTCGATCGGCTATATTGTTATCGCATATGGCAACGTATATTGTCATGGCTATTCTCCAAGGGATCGGCTCCTACAGTATCCTGAACTCGAGCGGTGCAAGAAAAAGGAAGTACACAAGTATGAGTACGTGGATCACAAATATGATGGGTATGCCGATATAAAACCGCGGCTTTTGCGTTTTGTGATGAAACAGCCGCATACCCAGAAGGCAGCCGAGACTTCCGCCGGATACTGCGAACAGAAACAGCGTTGCTTCGGGTATGCGCCACTTATTGCGGCGGGCTTTATGCTTGTCAACTGCCATACACAAAAAGCCCGCTATGTTCACGACTGCCAGATATGCTGCTATATAGGACAAAACTATCATATTACTTGTTTGATCCAATCTCCTGCATCTTCATTGCACGAACCTTGCAAGAAAGCCCGAACAGGTTGATGAATCCTGTAGCATCATGATGATCATAAAGATCGCCGGTAGTAAAGCTTGCAATGCTCTCGTTGTAAAGAGAATAAGGAGAGGTCGTTCCGGCTTTGATGATATTTCCTTTGTAAAGCTTGAACTTTACCTCGCCCGTCACGTATTTCTGTGTGCTTTCGATGAATGCGCAGACTGCTTCGCGAAGAGGTGTGAACCATTTGCCTTCGTATACTATCTGAGCCAGCTTGTTTCCCATATCCTTCTTGACTGCATATGTGTCGCGGTCAAGTATGAGTTCCTCAAGCTGCTGATGAGCCTCCATGAGTATCGTTCCACCGGGTGTTTCGTATACTCCGCGGCTCTTCATGCCGACCACGCGGTTCTCGACGATATCCACTATACCTATACCGTGCTTGCCGCCGAGACGGTTGAGTTCGCGGATGATATCCGAAACCTTCATCTTCTTGCCGTTGATGCTTGTCGGGATGCCTGCTTCAAACGTCATTGTAACATATTCGCCTTCGTCAGGTGCCTTTTCGGGAGATACGCCGAGCACAAGGAGATGGTCGTAGTTGGGCTCGTTTGCGGGATCCTCAAGTTCAAGGCCTTCATGACTGATATGCCAGATGTTACGGTCACGGCTGTAGCTGTTGTCTGCCGAGAAAGGAAGATCGATACCGTGCTGCCTGCAGTATTCTATCTCGGATTGTCTTGAATCAAGAGTCCATTTATCATCGCGCCATGCAGCGATAATCTTAAGATCGGGAGCAAGAGCCTTGATGGCAAGTTCAAATCTGATCTGATCGTTTCCTTTACCCGTTGCGCCGTGGCATATGGCGCTGGCACCTTCCTTGCGGGCCACCTCAACAAGACGCTTTGCGATGACGGGTCTTGCCATGGATGTTCCGAGCAGATACTTGTTTTCGTATACGGCGCATCCCTGCACGCAGGGAACGATATATTCATCGCAGAATTCGTCGGTGACGTCTTCTATGTACAGCTTTGTGGCGCCGCTTGCTTTTGCACGCTCCTCAAGACCGTCGAGTTCGCTTTCCTGACCGCAGTCTATGCAGCAGCAGATAACATCGTAATCGTAGTTCTCTTTAAGCCAGGGGATGATAGCTGTTGTATCAAGTCCGCCTGAGTATGCAAGGATAACTTTTTCTTTCATGGTTCTTCCTCCGGGAATAATGACTTATTTAAGTGTTCCCCTCTGCGGGGTCAGGAAAACAATACTACACCTTTGCATAAAATGCAATATGCAATTTTATGTTTTTTAAAGGAATATTTCAGAAAACAGTTGACATTGGAGTTGAAATGAATAAAATAAGGATATGCATATTATACATGCATAAGTGCATAATATGCAAAATGATGAATAAAATTTCCATTGAGTTATTTACTTCTTTATTGTAAAATCAGAAAGATGGTTAAAAAGGACAGTAACATTAACATCAGACTAATGAAGCTTGATGACTACGAAGCCGTACACGCGCTTTGGATGACGATCAGCGGATTTGCCATACGGTCGATAGATGATTCCCATGAAGGCATCAGCCGTTTTCTGCGAAGAAATCCGACAACGAGCGTTGTTGCCGAAGAGGACGGGGAAGTGGTCGGCGCAATACTTTGCGGTCATGACGGCAGACGAGGATGTCTGTATCACGTATGTGTTCATCCCGACCACAGACGACGGGGTATCGGCAAGGCGATGGTTGTTTTTTGCATGAATGCTCTGAAAAAAGAAGAGATCAGCAAAGTCAGCCTTATCGCATTTACCGCAAATGATATAGGAAATGCTTTTTGGAACACGATCGGATGGACAAGACGAGAGGATCTTAACTATTACGATTTTGTTCTGAATTCGGATAATATAGTAAGATTTAATAAGTAAAGGACTGTAGAGTGATCGACAGGGAAACGGTATGGAAAATGGATAATATAACAAAGACAGACGGCTCGGTAACGGCCGCAAAAGGATTTAAGGCAGCAGGTGTTGCGGCAGGAATAAAATATACGGATCGCAAGGATCTTGCGATGATATTTTCCGAGGCTCCCGCGACGGTCGCGGGGATGTTCACTTCGAACGTTGTAAAGGCGGCTCCGGTAAAATACGATATGGAAGTAGTCCAAAACTCTCCGTATGTGCAGGCGGTCATAGTAAACTCCGGCATCGCTAATGCCGCAACAAGCACACAGGGTATGGAGGTGTGCCGCAAGACCGCGGAGCACGCATCAAAGGTACTGGGCATACCGGAAACGGCTGTCCTTATCGGATCTACGGGCGTTATTGGGGAGCAGATACCCATGGATAAGGTTACGGCGGGTATCGATATCCTTGCAAAACAGCTGTCAGATACAAGACAGGCTGCTGCGGATGCCGAAGCAGCCATCATGACTACCGATACGGTCCCGAAGGAGGTCTCGGTCACCTTTTCCATAGGAGGAAAAACGGTCACGATAGGCGGGATGAGCAAGGGAAGCGGTATGATCCATCCGAATATGTGCACGATGCTCGCTTATATATGCACAGACTGTGATATCTCCAAGGAAATGCTCGATCTTGCAGCAAAGACCGACATTCCCGATACGTTCAACATGATCTCGGTTGACGGGGACACGTCAACGAATGATACATATCTGATCCTTGCCAACGGTCTTGCGGGCAATCCGCGGATCGAAAGCCGGGGAGAAGATTTTGATACATTTATGAAGGCGCTTCACTTTGTTGATGAATATCTCGCAAGGAACATGGCAAAAGACGGTGAAGGCGCGACGGCTCTTTTCGAGGTAAAGGTAAAAGGCGCCGATACGAAAGAAAATGCGAAGAAGCTTGCAAGAACTGTCGTATCATCCTCGCTTTGCAAGGCGGCGATCTACGGACATGACTCCAATTTCGGAAGGTTCCTATGTGCGCTCGGATATTCGGGGGCAGATTTTGATCCCGAAAAGGTCAGTCTTGAGTATGAGAGCAGAGCAGGCAGCCTCCGTGTATTCGAAAACGGCTGCAAGCTGGCGTATTCTGAAGAACAGGCGGGTGCTATCCTGTCTGAAGATGAGGTCACGGTAGTGATCGATATGAACAGCGGAAGCGCATCCGCAACAGCATGGGGATGCGATCTGTCATATGATTATGTTAAGATAAATGCTGATTACAGAAGCTGAGGTTCAAGAGGACAGGGGGAAAGATGGAAGAGATATACAAAGAGAAATATCTTCATAAGGCTGAGGTGCTCATAGAAGCCCTTCCTTACATACAGCAGTTCAACAGGAAGGTGATAGTCGTAAAGTACGGCGGAAGTGCGATGGCCGATGATGAACTGAAGAAGAACGTTATAAAGGATGTCACACTGCTCAAACTCGTCGGTTTCAAGCCTATAGTCGTTCACGGCGGAGGCAAGGATATCTCGGCATGGATTAACAAGACCGGGAAAAAGAGCGAGTTCGTGAACGGACTTCGGGTAACCGATGCAGAGACTATGGAAATAGCCGAGATGGTACTGGGCAAGGTCAACAAGTCACTTGTCACAATGGTGGAGGAACTCGGAGTAAAGGCGATCGGTATATCCGGCAAGGACGGAGGCCTCCTGACTGTTGAAAAGAAGCTTTCCGACGGCAGAGACATAGGGTTCGTCGGAGAGGTGACAAAGGTTGATACCAAGATACTTGAGGACCTTCTGGAGAAGGATTTTCTCCCGATAGTAGCTCCCATCGGTCTGGATGCGAACTATGATACATACAATATCAATGCCGATGATGCCGCATGTGCCATAGCAAAAGCCATGGGTGCGAACAAGCTCGCTTTCCTGACTGATATAGAAGGTGTATATAAGGATCCTGCCGATCCGTCGACATTTATCTCAAGGCTTACCGTATCGGAAGCCGATGCGCTTATCGATGACGGTTTTATCGGCGGAGGTATGCTCCCCAAACTGAAGAACTGTACCGAGGCTATCAAGAACGGCGTCAGCCGTGTCCACATACTTGACGGCAGAAAGCCTCACAGTCTGTTGCTTGAGGTGTTCACCGATACCGGTATCGGGACTATGTTTTTTAAGGATGAAGAAAAATGAGTATGAAAGCTACTATTGAGAAAGCCGAAGAATTTCTTCTGCATACATATAATCGTTACGGAATAGTATTTGACCACGGTGACGGAGTCAGGCTCTATGATGCGGATGGAAAAGAATATCTGGATTTTTGCGCGGGGATAGCAGTGTATGCTCTCGGATACGGGAACAAGCGCTACGAGAAAGCACTTACCGATCAGATCGGCAAGATAACGCATATATCCAACTATTATTATTCCGAGCCTCTTGCCGAAGCGGCGCAGCTTCTTGTAGAGGCATCCGGGATGGATAAGGTGTTTTTTACCAACAGCGGAGCCGAGGCGGTCGAAGGTGCCATAAAGGCAGCAAGAAAATATGCATATAACAAGGACGGAAACTGTGATCATGAGATAATAGCAATGGAGCATTCTTTTCACGGAAGGACGTTCGGTGCATTGTCCGTTACGGGAAATGAGCATTACCGCGAAGCTTTCCGGCCGATGATAGGCAATGTATCATTTGCACGGTTCAATGATTATGAAAGCGTCAAGTCGCTTGTAAATGATAAGACGTGCGCCATCATAATGGAAACGGTCCAGGGCGAGGGCGGTATATATCCCGCTGATAAAGAGTTCCTGCAGAAGATCAGGAAGCTGTGCGATGAGAAGGATATACTGCTCATACTTGACGAGATACAGTGCGGAATGGGCAGATGCGGAAGCATGTATGCTTATATGCAGTACGGCACACGGCCCGACATTCTCACAACGGCAAAGGCTGTGGGATGCGGTGTTCCGGTCGGAGCATTTCTGATGAACAAAAAAGTTGCAGACAGTTCCCTTGTGGCCGGAGACCACGGAACAACATACGGAGGCAATCCGCTTGCGTGTGCGGCTGTTGCCGAGGTACTTAAGATATTTGAAGATGATAAGATATTGGATAATGTAAATACCGTCGCCCCTTATCTTCAGAAGAAGCTTCAGGAGATCGTAGGTGAGTATGATTTTCTCGTTTCCGAAAGAGGATTGGGACTGATGCGCGGCATCGTGTTTGACATAAGCAAAAAGAAGCCGGGGGATGTGGCCGCGGCCGCACTTGCAAACGGGCTTGTTCTGATCACGGCCGGAACGGATGTGATACGTTTCCTGCCTCCGCTTGTGATCACAAAAGCGGATGTGGATGAGATGGCAGACAAGCTGCGACGGGCACTTTCGGAGTGATAATGATCAAGAGATTTATCTGCGCAGTTTTGGTACTGGCGCTTGCCGGATCATTGTGGCTTGTTGCATATTCATCAGATGATCCGATGTATTCGAATAATGTTGATGACAAGACAGTTTCCGCAGAAGGTGAAGCCGAGGATGAAGCGGCATTCGTCGATGACGGGAGTCTTACATTGTGGTACACCGACGAGTCGCTTACTGACTATCTGACGTCGGTGGCATTGTCATTTCAGCAGGATCAGGGTATAAAAGTCAACATAGTATTAAAAGACGGTGTCATGTTCCTCGAATCGATAAACGACAGCTCGCTTCAGGATCCTTCCGATCGTACGGAGCCCATGCCGGATATGTACATAACGAGCCATGATAACCTTCTGAAGGCATATCTTGCGGGACTTGCCAGCCAGATCAGCGATCCGGCACAGGTCGTTACCGAAGAGATGTATCCGCTCACATCCATAAATGCGGTAACATGCTACGATCATCTCGTGGCATACCCGCTGTACTACGAGACCAACTTTTTCCTTTACAACAAAACATATATGGCATCGATAGCCCAGAACAGGATCGAAGCCGAAGCGGACCTTGCCGAAGGAGAGGAAGCTACAAGGGAACTTGAAGAGAACGGAAGTCCCGACGAGGCTCCCGAAGAGATCGAAGCGGATGCAGTCGATGAGGCTGCGGAGGATTATGATTCTTCAAACCCGATGGGCGAAGAGGATTCCACAGCTGATCAGGAAGTATTGGAGCGGCTGGCTACCATGATCCCGCAGACGATCGAGGATATCAAGACATTTGCAAACAACTATGATGCGCCCGAAGCGGTGGAATCCGTTTTCAAGTGGGATGTTACCGATATCTTTTACAATTATTTCTTTGTAGGAAATTATATGGATGTCGGCGGGGCTCACGGTGACAACGCATCAATATTCAATATATATAACAGCCAGGCTGTCGAATGCCTGCGCGCATATCAGGCGATGAACCAGTTCTTCTCGATAGATCCCAAGGTTGATAACTACAGTAATATCCTTCAGGATTTTATCGACGGCAAGATGGTATTTACCGTGGCGACAACCGACGCCATTGCCAGGATCCATGAGGCAAAGAACAGAGGAGAATTTGATTTTGAATACGGCGTCAGCACTCTTCCGGATATTTCGAGCCTGCTGAAGGCGCGCGGTCTGTCCGTTACAGATGCCGTTGTTATAAACGGATATTCGGAAAAGAAGGATGCAGCCAACAGGATGGCAACATATATCGCCAATTATAAGGCCTCGGACCTGTACATGAGATCCGGTAAGGTCAGCTGCTGTAAGTCTGTCGAATACGAAGATTCCGAGATAGCGAACATAATGGCCGAATATGAAAAGTCCATGCCGCTGCCCAAAATGGTAGAGGCCAGCAATTACTGGGTCCAGCTTGAGATCGCATTTACAAAGGTCTGGAAGGGAGCCGATCCGGATGAGACGCTCAGGGAGCTTTCCGATACGATAGGAGCCCAGATAGAAGAGATAAAGGCAAATCTTCCCACGCAGGAGTCGTTCGGAGCCGGAGCCGGGGCGTATATAAAGTAAGGACATACTTTTATCACATTTTTGTCACAGTTTCATAATTTTTCTGTCAGAGAATATGATCAGTTTCGAAAATGAAATGCGAAAAAGTCTGATCAAGAAATTATTATGAAAGGAAGGTAACAATATGGGCAGTTTTTTTAAAAAAGTAGGAATAGGAGCAGCCATAGGACTGGCTTTCGGGCTGATGGCAGCGCTCAGTTTTATCGGTATAACAAAGGTCGTTAATACTTTCTTCCCGGGAAAGGCACAGGTATCCGCAAAATTCGAAGCGGAGACGGACGGGACAAAAGAGTCTGACAAGAAAGCGGAGAAAGAAGCCGATAAGGATGCCGATAAGGACGAAGACAAAGAGAAAGTTGAAAACGCAAAGCTCACAAAAGCCGTTGATGATCATTCGATCTCAAGAGGAGGCGGAGAAGTGGGAATGAGCGTCACGGAGCTGGCAAAGAACAATCTCCCCTGTGTCGTATCGATCACAAACACATCGGTCAAACAGCTCAGGGATATGTGGGGAAACGGCATACGTGAATATGAGAATGTATCAAGAGGAAGCGGGATAATAATCGGAGAGACCGATGATGAGCTTCTTATCGCAACGAACAGCCACGTGGTAAACGGTGCGGATTCGATCACTGTAGGTTTTGTTGATTCGGAAATATATGATGCGACCGTAAAAGGCGAGGACAGTGAGATCGATCTCGCAGTCATAGGGATCAAGATGTCGGATATCAAGAAATCCACGCTTGATGAGATCAAGATCGCCGTTATCGGTGATTCGAGTGCACTCTCGGTAGGAGAGCAGGTAGTGGCTATAGGTAATGCAGTAGGTTACGGGCAGTCAGTCACGACCGGTATTGTATCCGCCCTCGATCGCGATATTCCGGATGACGACGCAGAAATGTGCTATATTCAGACAGATGCAGCGATCAATCCCGGAAATTCGGGCGGTGCGCTTCTTAACATGAAGGGTGAGGTCATAGGCATCAATACTGCCAAGATAATGTCGACTTACGTCGAGGGAATGGGCTATGCGATCCCGATGGATACGGCCAACCCTACGATAGAAGCTCTTATGAACAGAAAGACGAGAGAAAAGGTTGATGATGAAAAGGCCGGATATATCGGTATCACCGGAGTATCGGTGGATTCGCAGACATCCAAGATGTACGATATCCCCGAAGGTATATATCTGCAGGAAGTCATCAAGGGAGGCCCTGCCGATGAAGCGGGAATGCTCAAAGGAGATATAATCAAGAAATTCGACGGAGTGTCAGTGACAACGATAGCCGATCTTCGCAGCAAACTTGATTATTACGAAGCCGGAGAAAAAGTCGACTTTATCATATGCCGTCAGGAGAACGGAGAGTATGTTGAAAAGACGGTAACGGTCAAGCTTGAATCGAGAGAAGATGCCGGGATCGATGATAATGATAAAGACGAAAAAAAGTATGATAACGGGAATGAAAAGAGTGAGCGTGGTGACGACGAGGATGAGATGATGGAATACTACAATTCTCTCCCGGATGAGCTCAAAGAATTCTTCTACGGTTTCGGAAGATAAAACAGCGGTATCGGAAAACTCGGAAAGAGTGATCCTATGAATATAAAAATCAAATATGGCATTGCCGTGGCGGCCGCTCTGGTCGCTGCGGCTTTTTGTGGCTGTGGCAGGGAAAGCGAGATCGTAAGACTTGAAGAGGTAAGTGAGGCTTCTGTTTCCCAAACGCCGGAGCCGATTCAAGAGCAGTCACAACCGGCCGTTGAAGTCAAAGTGTACGTGTGCGGCGCGGTAAGGAATCCCGATGTGTACAGCCTTGATCCGAACATGCGTGTTGCGGATGCGGTTGACGCTGCCGGCGGCTTTACCGAGAGTGCGGGGAGCAGTTATCTTAATCTTGCGGCAAAGATATCCGACGGACAAAAGATATATATCCCTACCGTATCTGAGATCGAGGAGGCCCTGACAGAGGACGGAGTGACTGCGGCAGTGGTTAACATAACTGATACACCGGGCGTGGCATATCAAGACAGCCAAGGCGGTGACGATGGACTGGTTGACATAAATTCAGCAGATCGCGACACGCTGATGACGCTTCCGGGGATAGGTCAGTCAAAGGCCGACAAGATAATCGCTTACAGGGAAGCAAACGGCGGTTTTTCCACGATCGAGGATATAATGCTTGTCGCCGGGATCAAAGAAGGGTTATATAATAAAGTAAAAGATAAGATTTGTGTCAGGTGATGCATATAGCGGAGAGAACAGATGAACATCCTTGTTGTTGATGATGAAAAACTGATCGTTAAGGGACTGGCTTTTGCCCTGGAACAGGACGGCAATACCGTGGACACGGCTTTTGACGGCGAGGAGGCCGTAGACAGGATAAGAGAGAATGCCTATGATATAGTCCTTCTTGATCTTATGCTGCCGAAGCTTGACGGATATGAGGTCTGCAAAGCGGTCAGGGAGTTTTCTTCAGTTCCCATAATCATGCTGACAGCAAAAAGTGAAGACGATGACAAGATCATGGGGCTCGAATACGGAGCGGATGATTATATCACCAAGCCGTTTAACGTTCTGGAACTCAAGGCAAGGATCAAAGCCGTCATGAGACGTGCTGTTCATGTATCAACTGATGCACCCGTCGATGAGAAAGATGTTATAAAGATAGGAAGTATAAGGCTCGAAATAAATAACAGGCGCTGCGTTATCAAAGACAGAGAGTACAATCTTACGTCCAAGGAGTTTGAGATACTGGCTCTTCTCTGTAGCAATCCGAGTGTTATTTTTTCCAGGGAAAAGCTTCTCGGGATAGTATGGGGCAGCGAGTACCCGGGAGATGTCAGAACGGTGGATGTTCATGTAAGAAGACTTCGCGAGAAGATAGAGCCTAATCCCGGGCAGCCGTCATATGTCCATACCAAATGGGGTGTTGGGTATTACTACAAGGAGTGAGCGTTGGAGGCCGGCATCGGAAAATTCAGATTTAAGATAAACAGAAGCATCCGTACCGAGCTGCTTGTGATCATCTGTCTTGTCGGGATAGTACCGCAGCTGATCATAGGGCTTGTTTTTCTTCGTAATTATGAACGTCAGTCGGTAGAATCCCGGATCAGGCTCGTTCGGAACCAGTGTCTCATAATCTCGGATCACCTCTATACAAGCGGATATCTTGATGCCGCGGATAATGAGATCATCGACTCTGAGCTGGCTCAGCTTTCAAATCTGTATGACGGAAGAGTGATGATAATCAATTCCGATCTTAAGATAATCAAGGACACATATTCACTCAGTGAAGGAAAATACATGATAAGCGCCGAGGTCATAAAAGGCCTGTCTGGAGAGAGCGCGAGCACGTATGACGGGAACTATCATTATATCGAGATAATCACCCCGATATCTTCCGGAAGAGATACGGGAGAATATGTCGGAGTTATGTTAACCAGTGTCAGTACATCCGAGACGGACAGTATAATAAACAGGCTCAGGAGGCTGTTTACCGTTGCGGTTGCGGCAGCATCGGCGGTTGTTATCGGTATAGCAGTTTTTGTGGCAACAAAAACGGTAGGTCAGCTTCGAAAGGTGTCCACGGCGATAGACAATATCAATGAAGGATTCGGAGAGGAAGAGATCGAGGATAATCCGTATAAAGAGATGGCCCAGATCAATGAGGCTTTCAACCAGCTCCTTCAGAGGATGAAAAATCTCGACAGTTCCAGAGGAGAGTTTGTTGCGAACGTATCTCATGAACTGAAGACTCCGATAACGTCGATAAAGATACTTGCCGAATCGCTTACGGCCCAGTCCGATGTTCCGAATGAGATATACAGAGAGTTCATGGATGATATCATAACCGAGGTCGACAGGGAGGATAAGATAATAAATGATCTTCTGTCGCTTGTTAAGATGGACAGAGCCGGATCCAACCTTGTCATAGAAAAATGCGACATGGAAGTGATGATAGAAGGCATAATCAAAAGACTTTCTCCGATCGCACAGAAGGCAAAGGTGGATATCATATTCGAGACGATCCGTCCTGTCGTGGCCGAAGTGGATATAACAAAGCTTTCGCTTGCTCTTACGAACATAATCGAGAACGGGATCAAATACAATCACGAAGGCGGTATGGTCAAGGTAACCCTTGACAGCGAGCCCATGATGTTTGTCGTGATCGTGGAGGATACCGGAATGGGTATACCCGAGGAGGACCTTCCCCACATATTTGAAAGGTTTTACAGGGTTGATAAATCACATTCACGTGATATAGGAGGAACGGGGCTCGGACTTTCGATAGCCAGAGGCGCCGTTATCATGCATAAAGGTGCGATCAAGGTCGACAGCAGGATGGGAGAGGGAACAAGATTTGATATAAAGATCCCCATAAGTTATATCGTTACGCCTCAGGAGGAACATGATGAGTAAAATAAGGATCGGTCTGATAATGCTCATATCTGCGATTCTCCTGTGCTCCTGCGAAAAGGATACGGAGGAGTCTGACGGTCAGGGCACGGTAACGGTCTATGATCTCAGCCTTGATATGACTCATATTGAGCCTGATACGTATGAACTGACAGCCGAGGCTGATACTGACCGGATAAAAGAGCTTCTCCAGAGAGTGATCGACGGGCCTAAAGGAAACCGGATACGTTCGGCCGTTCCCGAGGAAGTCTCGAGCGTGACTTATATCATCGGTCCGCAAACGGTAATGGTCAATTTCAGCAGCTCATATGACAGTGTTCCGCAGATGAGGAAGATACTTTGCGAAGCTGCGATAGTAAGGACGCTCTGCCAGTTGGACAACGTGTATGCAGTGAGCTTTTCGGTGGACGGGGTGCCGCTGTTTGATTCACAAAATGTTCCGATAGGGCTTTTGACACCCGATTCATTCGTGGAGAATGAGGGCAATATGATAAACATGTACGAACGAGCCGAACTGAGGCTATATTTTGCGAGTGAGGACGGGCAGAAACTTGTTGAAAAGGTTGAAACGGTCACTTACAACGGAAATATATCCATGGACAGGCTTGTTGTGGATAACATAATTTCCGGACCGAAAGGGACCGATGCGTTCTCGACCATCAATCCTTCTACGGTTGTGAACTCCGTAACAACTCAGGATGGAATATGTTATGTCAACCTGAGCGAGGATTTTCTTAACAAAATAACCAACGTTACCGACGAAGTCATGATCTATTCGATCGTCAATTCCCTGACCGAACTCGGTAATATCAACAAAGTCCAGATACTCATTGACGGAGAGATGAACATCCGCCTCGGTGAGTATGATCTTTCCACGCCTTTCGAGCGTGATCTGGATATGATCAGATGATTATTCCATAAAGCAGCAAACAAATCTATGAAAAGACAGATCATCGGACGCCCGATCTGTCTGATATGTCTTGTTTTTCTCATGTGCGTGTATGCTTTTTCGCACTTTTCGTTCGGATTGTCTCCCTATTACGGATCATTTGACAAAAAAACCGTTACAGTCACGGGGACAGTTGTCGACAGACAGATAAAAAACGAAGTACTCACGGTGTATTTAAAGAATGCTTCGTTTGATGACAGTCACACATCGGGTATGATCGTAAAACTGAATGATATCGGACAGATCCGCAGCATCAGACTTGGCTCGACGATAGAGGCAAGAGGTGTTTTTACGCTGTTTGAAGAAAAGAGGTGCGAGGGGCAGTTCGACGCAAGAACGTATTATCTCATAAGAGG
>CADCPL010000145.1 GCA_902803305.1 uncultured Lachnospiraceae bacterium | reverse complement strand
CCCGAGATCATCCTGACAGCCAATGCACTCATGGGCAGCAGGGCGGCCTATGAGGAGGAGGGATTTGACAACTATCTGAGTAAACCCGTCGAATCGACAAGACTGCTCAAGATGGTAAGGAAGTACCTGCCTCCGGAAAAGGTTTTGTACAAGCCTAAAAAGAGGTCGGGTGATGCAGATGCAGTTAAAGAAACAAACAGTGCGGAAAAAGCCGACAGTCCGATAGAGATGCAGGAACTGCTCGCCAGGTTTGACAACAACGAGCATACTGTGGATCTGATACTTCAGGAAGTTGTTAAAGAGGGAGAAAGAAAGATCCCGCTCCTTAGGGAACTTGCCGAGAAGGAAGATATAAGACGATATGCGGTGGAGGCCCACGGAGTAAAGGGAGTTATGGCAAGCACATGTATCCCCAAGCTTTCCGCAACCGCCAAGCAGCATGAGTTTGCCGCAAAATCGGATGACCTGGCATTTGTTAAGGAGAACGTTGAGGGGTTCCTGAAAGAGTACTCGGATGTGATAGGTTATATCAGACAGTATCTCGAAGGAAAGGGAATATCCGTATAGGAACCTTACTTAATACAACATATGAAAAGCGCCGGAAGGGCGCTTTTTTTGTTGCAAAAAAATATAAAAAATCCGGTTTTTATGTTGACATAATACGGATCGTAAGGTAAAATAACCATGTTATGTAACAAAGATACGTAACTAAGATGTGTAACAATGATACATAACAATAAAACATAACAACGATACATAACAATGATATTTAACGGGGTCATATAGCGGAAGGGTTGAATAATGCCTCCAAAGGAGAAGGTTTCAAAGGCCAGGGTGAGCGAGACCGCCTTTGAAATGACAAGAGAATACGGGTTTTCTTCCGTCACGGCAAGGAAGCTGGCGGAGAGGCTCGGATGTTCAACACAGCCGATCTTCAGAGCATATGAAAATATGGAAGAACTCCGGGAAGACCTGTTTTATATGAGCACCGATCATCTGATCGCGAGGATGCTTGCAAAAAAAGGGAAAACACCATCTTACATGGCAATAGCCCTGGAATACATTGATTTTGCAAGAAACGAAAAGAACCTGTTTGAACTGATCGCATCCGTGGACGATTTCGGAACCGCAACCATAAATGAATTCCTGAAGACTGACGAGGGGTCGCAGATCCTCGGGAAGATCACAGGCACCGGTTCACCGGCGCCTGCAAAAAAAATTGAGCTGTTCACGATGTTCTGGATGTTCGTACATGGCATGGCGGCGCTGATAACGGGAAACAGACTGCAGTTTTCCGACAGGGAGATCAGGGCATATATAACCAAAGCATATGAGGGGTTCATAAAGACGATATAGGGGGAGAAAATGAGCGAGAGTCAGAGAAGAAGGGCAAGACGTCGCAGGAAGATCACAAGGGGATTTCGCAAGACATTTATCAATCTGGTATTCGCACCGGCGAGGATACCGAAGATCAGGCAGGATACGGTGGATATTCTCATGAAGGCGTGTGAGATCGCGGCACTTGCGTTTGTGAGCATGCTGGTGCTTCATATCACGGCGCCCGAGATCGTAAAGAGTGCGATCGTGATCATATGCGGAGCCGTGTTCGCAGCGCTTCTGTTTGTCATCAAGCTGTCGGATTATCAGGAAAAGATCGAACAGTACAGATATTACGGATTCCGTATTTAGAATACAAAGAGCCGTGGAAAAGGGGCCAAGGCTCTTGGTAAATAGAGGGTTTATATATAAATGAGGGGGCACATGCCCTCTTTTTTATTGCGGTTCTGTCGTACCTACAGTTCTATCGCTATGTCATATACCGCGGGGTTGAGTTCTTTGATGCAGTCCATGTGCTCGTTCAGAAGCTCGATGTTCGTGTCATAATCCTTGTGAAAATACTTGATCAGATTGAAGTATGCCCAAGCGCTGTTAACATCGGGATACACTATCGCCTTCTGGAAGTATTTTTTGGCGAAGCGTGTATTGATATATTCGTGCAGATAAACCGTATCGCCGGTGCTTGAACGAACCTCTCCGGTCATGTAGAAGAGTCCGAGCCTGTTGGCTGCATAAGGCTCATACCTGTCCGCCGATATCGTCAGATAATGGATATAGTCGTTTACGTGGGAGGACAGGTCACCGATCGCACCTACTATCATATCGGCTTCTTTTGCTGCCAGATTGTTACAAGCAAATACGTATCCTTCTTCCGCGGCATCTTCAAAGTACTGCTCGGCCGATGTATCACCATCAAGCTTTGAGGCAAGCTCGGGTGATTCTTTGAGTATCCTTCCTATAAGGTTAAGTGCGGCGGGAGACCTTGTCGCGGAAAGGGTTGCCATGGCAAGATCCAATGCCAGTTCCAGCCTCTGCTGTCTTGACAGGACTTCGATCTCATCGATCGTTTCGCATTTCTTGAGAACGGATTCACATTTGTAGTTAACGAGATAATAACCGAGAACATAGAAAGCAAGCGGAGTGCCGTCTCCGGTACATGACACTTCGGATCCCGAGAACGTAAGAGCTGCCGCTTCGCAGTACAGCGGAAATGCTTTTTTGTAATTGTTCCTGCACTTTATCTTGCGGTAGAACAGAAGATCGGCGTATGACTTGAGTGCAGCCTTGTTTCCGGTAAGAGCGAGGCATATTATCTCACGCTCTGCCGAAGGTGAAGTGTAACCGTATTTTTCAAATACGGTCTCATGCAGTATCTGTTCATCGTTCCTGTAGGTGTTATTACACGTTATCCGCATCGCTTTTTCCCCTCTTTCCCACACCGTCGGTCAGTGTTATCGCCGTTATGACAGGCAGTGCGCAAAACATTGCATACATATATCGAAACTCCGAGAAAACGGGAGATGATATCAGAAGTGACAGGAGTATGGCCAGTACAGGTACAGTTGAGATGATACCTGCCCTGTTGCCCGTGAAAATGCATACAGCCAGAAGTACAAGCATGATCCATACAAACAATCCGATCGATGTGAACATCTGAAGGATATTATTGTTATAAAAGAGCCACAGGTATTCGTCCATGACATGAAGCATGCCGGGAGAGGCAACGGATCTTGTTATGCCGTAGGGGTTTGATTCAACATCCCAGTACCATACCCAGTAACCGTATCCGCTGTTCCAGTATCCGCATGTACTGTCGGTCCACGCAAGCACATATTTCATCGGATTGTGCGCAAGAGTCCGAAGATATGCCAATGCAAATGCTCCCTTGTTCTGTGCAAGATATTCCTGATCGCCGCAGTCTCTTATCAGGTTTTTGATGGGATCCGAAATCTCCGGATCGTATGTGTCCTTAACCCGGTCGATATCCATTACACGTAAGATGAGCTGCCTGTCGGCATCTTCGATATATCCGTCTTCCGCGATCACCCTTGAGATCTGCTGAAGCGGGATGGACAGTGACTCAACCGTATCCGGAGGAGTCACGCCGATAAACTTTAATACGCCGTGTTTGAGCAGCAGACTGACTGCTATCGTTATTAACATGATGTACGCCAGTTTTTTTTGTTTTCGTGCAAGCATGATAAGCGCCAGAAATACAAAAACGTAGGCAAACAGTCCGTTACTCCTGATAAGGCAGATGAACGGTCCGCAAACGGAAAAACCGATATAGTTCATAATGCTGTTTCCCGTGTCTGTCATTATCCTTATGAAGAATGTGATCAGGCACGTAACAAAAGCGCCGAAGAGAACGTCCTTCCATACCGTAAAAGAGTACATGATATGAAAAGGCATAAGACAGTACCAGACAGAGGCTGCGATGCAGGCCGGACCCGGCATCCCGAAAACAGCCATGTTGTATATGACAAAAGAAAAAACAAGTGCCATGAAAATGACCTGAAAAACAACGTAAACAGCCACGGCGCTGTTGATGTTTCCGAATACTGTAAGTCCCGCGCGGACGAGTAGACCGATCAGGACAGTGTGAAAGAAGGGCTGATGATTTGAATATTCTCCGGTAAATATCTGACTGATCTGATCGATCGAATCAAGAGACAAAAGCCCCGGAAAGTAACAGCAAATGTATATGGTCAGATATACGGTGAGAATAGCGGCAAACGGGATCCAAAAGAAAAACCGTGCGTTCTTTTTGCTGCCTTCGGAAGCTGTGATCATCACCCTTTTCGGATCCTGCCATATGAATACGAGAATGCTTCTTACGCTTACATATACACCCGACATGATCATGAGAATGAGAAGAAGTTTGCATATCCGGACGAAAAGGGCGCTTCTGATATCGGGCATTTCCGGATGAAGCCATATCCTGTGATTCGCAAGCGTTATAAATACCGCGCATATAGCGGAGACCGTCATGATGATGCGGTATGTCCTGCTTTTTCTGTCGATACTTGTGTTACGATTTTGAAAAAGGCAGAAGAGTGCGGCGAGTGCTGCGATGAGATAGGGAGCAAATGAAGAGTCGCAGTCAAGGAGTGTCAGCAGGCACAGAATGATGCATAATAGACTCGTATAAAATGATCGTCTGCTCATCAATAATCACCTATTGCGTCATACGGATAAGGATCCGAGAATACCGGCTCGAAATTGTCAAACACATTCCTGTCGAACACGAGGATGTACAGGTTGTCTTCGTATTTGATCTGTTCGATGCTGTTCTTAACAAGAGTATCTTTTGTATATTCCATTTCTTCGGCATCGACCGCGACAAAATATCTGTCGCAGCCGGCCACGTCTTCGTAATCCGAAGGCTGTGACTGGTAGTGTCTTACGCCGTAACGGCCGTCGGGCCAGAATACGATCGGGCTTACGTGTACACTGTCGTCGCTGAGAACGGTAACGGCATTGGCACTGTTCCAGAACGAAGAATATCCTCTGGTGAGCCCGTGTTCCTTGTATATCTCGATAAGGTTGTCATTCCTGTTGGCATTAAGGGCCGAAGGAATGCGCTTTACCGTTAGCATAGCGACAAATGTGCAGACACATATGATCGGGATGATCAAAACAAACCAGCGCACATGACTTTTGTTCTTGAGCATGTAAAGCGTATATGCAAGTGACAGCATGAGAGCCGTACATACAAGTCCCGCAAGACGCCAGTTTGATACGAGCGCATAGCTTACGGAGTACGTCAGCATCGTCATCCCGAACATCGTCCAGTAGTATATGATGAACAGGCGCAGCATACGGTTTTCGATCTTCCGGTATGAAAATATCGCAAATACCGGAACGATCCGTATCGCAAGAGCAAGCAGGTACATACACAGCATCCTGATACCGTCAAACGACATCATCGGAACGTCCGAGTGCGAATCGCCCGTCAGCACCTTGATCCACTCAAGAAGGAAGGGACTCTGTTTCCATACCCATCCGTCCGAGGGCAGGAGAGATGTAATGGAATCCTCATAGTTTTTGCTTGAAAAGAACAGACTCTTTATCACAAAACCGGCAAGCCCGCCGGCGGCAAGGACCGAGGTGCTTTTGATAAGAGACTTGTCACCTCTGTATGAGATCGGCCTTTTGTCAAAGTAGCGCTCAAGGATGACGGATCCCGCAAGCGGTATGAAGAACAGAACGATCGTAGCCATTCCGTTCGTTGTGCAGAGCATGCACCATATCCCGAGACATGCTGTAAAAGCCCGTGCTTTTTTTTCATCGGGAACGAAAAAGGTCGAATGCTTCAGCATCACGAATCCGATGCACATAAATACGACAGCCAGACTGTAGTGTATTATATGTCCGTAGAAGATCATTCTGGTGATCTGTGAGCTGCACATCAGTATCATCGTAATACCGGACAGGGCGGATGCTTCGCCGATCGTGTTATCAAGCGATTTAAAGAATACGAACAGCGCTATGGCAAAGATGACCGTAAAGACCGTCATACCCAGCTGGTGTGAAAAATAGGTAAGACCGAAAGCGGAAACGATCGGTATCATGAGAGGAATGCCCGAAAACGGGATGAAATACGCATACCAGTAATCGGGATCATAGAAGTGACCGCTCGTTACAGCCGCATTGGCCCACAGGAGCGTATCCGTGTAGTCTCCGTTATACTCCGCACGGCATCTCTTCCATATAAAAAACACCACAACAAAAAGACTCAGAACAAATACGCCGAGTCCGAACACGATCGATATAAGGTTTTTGTGTTTTCGTAAGATATCCATAAAGCTTCCTATGAAAAGATTATATACCGAGCGCTGTATTTATTTCAATCAGAACATGCCATGCAATATTGACAATGCAGTTTTCGTGCCGCATAATTACTTATCAAAGGTAATGTGATGCGGAAAATGACATATACATATTACGGAGGAGAATCGGAAATGAAACAACAGAAGAGAAAGTCACTTAAGAAGACACTGCTGTCCAAGATAATCATCTGTGTGGCGATCATGATCGTTCTGATCACACAGGTGAGCATCAAGCTTGCATCGGATAACATACAGTCTCTTATGAACAATGTCCTTGCGAGGGAGTCCGTGACTTATGCAAGTGAGATCCGCAACTGGTGGAACAATATCGAGCAGAGAGTTGCTCAGACTGCAGATGTCATCAGGAACACACCTGACCTTACATATGATGAAGCGCAGGCAATGCTCCTTAAGCTTACCGAGCTTGATCCCGATTCTCAGGATATATACATCGGTTATGGTGATTCGGGTAAATTCCTTGACGGTTCGGGCTGGATCCCGGATGATACGTTTGTTTTCACGGACAGACCATGGTATCAGGGAGCGCTTGCACAGAACGGAAAGATATATTCTTCCGAGCCTTACGTTGATGCTTCTACCGGCAAGACGTGTCTTGCATGCGCTGTGATGCTCAAGGAAAACGTCGTATTATCAAGTGATATCAATTTTGACATTGTTGCCGAGCAGGTCAATGGATTTAAATCTCTTTCATCCGATGCAAAATATTACATCATCAATAAGGAAACAAAAGATATCCTTGTAAGCAATGTGAGCTCCAGTGTGGGACAGAGTCTTTCATCAACGACCGATCCGATAGCGGCAGGTCTTGCGCCCGTATTTGATTCGATGAACAAGAGCGCAACCGCCGGAGGAGAAAAGGTTGTTACCGCCAAGTCGGATTCCGGCTCACAGATGTACACGGCAACGGACATCGAGGGAACATCATGGGCTGTTGTCTGTGCCGTTCCGTCATCGCTTCTGAGTAATTCGATATTAAAGGTTATGTACATAACGTTTGCAAGTGCCATCGTTCTGCTTGCTATCCTTTCGGCTATTGTCTATGTCACGATCAGCAAGGGCATCAATCCCGTTACTACGGTCACCGAGCGTATCACCGATATAAGCAAGGGTGACTTTACGGTCAAGATCGTTCCCGAGGGTAACAATGAGATCACAACTCTCGCCGAGAGCCTTAACGAATATATTTCCAAGATGCGTACTACGTTCAACAGTCTGTCGGATATATCCGGCGCGATGAACAGCAGAGCCGGAGAATGTTTTGATATATCGCATATCCTGTCTGATGCGAACAACAATCAGGGTGAATCGATCGAGATGCTCAACTCGACTCTTAATGATATGAACTCATCCATTGAGGATATCGCGCATGCCGCAACCGAACTTGCTACAACTTCGAGCCAGCTTGCACAAAATGCCGAAGACGTGAAGATGCTCTGTGACGAGACACTTGATGCATCAACGCAGGGACGTGAAGGCATGGAGAGCATGACGAGAAATGTTACGACACTTAGCGCTACGATCGAAGAACTCAGTGCGCTGATAAGAGAGACCGCAAAGTCCATCGAGGAGATCACCGGTATCACGGATACGATAAATGCCATTTCGGAACAGACCAATCTGCTGTCGCTTAATGCATCGATAGAGGCAGCGAGAGCCGGAGAGATGGGTAAGGGATTTGCGGTTGTTGCAACAGAGGTCGGAACGCTTGCAAATCAGTCTTCCGAAGCGACCGAGACCATCCGCAGGCTGGTTGACGGTATAACAAAGAACATTTCCGATATCAACGGCAAGGCCGAGATATGTGTACGGGATATGGAAGCATGTATGAGTGCCGTGACCGGTGCGAATGATTCGTTTGAAAAGATCTGCGAGGATGTTGCAAAGGCAACGGACGGTATCAGTGAGATAGCGACCGGTATAGAAAAGATCAACGATGTTGCGTCAAACAATGCCGCAACGACTCAGGAGCAGGCATCGAGCATCTCACAGGTGCTCGGACTCAGCAGCCAGATCGTTTCCGAGAACACGAAGCTGCGCGCGGAAACCGCCAACATTACAAATATCTCCGAAAACCTCAACAGGTATTCGGATGAGATCAACTCGGATCTGTCGCAGTACACGGTATGATTTTATTGTGGGTTTTCGTGATATGAGATATAATATGTCATTATGAAGATCACGGAATTACTTGGTACGGAAAAGAAACTCATGTCATTTGAGGTTTTTCCGCCCAAGACAAGCGACAAATTCGATACTGTACTTGCTGCCGCCGATTCGATCGCGGCACTCGGTCCTGCCTTCATGTCCGTGACATACGGTGCGGGCGGCGGGACCAGCAGGTATACTCTTGATATAGCCACCGATATAGAAAGATCATACGGTGTTCCCTGTCTTGCACATCTGACATGTGTCAATTCCACCAAAGAGACTGTCCGGCAGCGGATAATCGATATGAAGGAAGCGGGCATAGAAAATGTCATGGCACTTCGCGGTGATCTGACACCCGAAATGGAAGGAAAAGATCGAAGCGAGTGGGACTATCATCATGCGATAGAACTGATCACGCAGTTGAAGGAGCAGGGTGATTTCTGCATAGGTGCTGCCTGCTATCCCGAAGTGCATCCCGAAAGCACCAGCCAAAAGGAAGATATAGCACATCTTAAAGAAAAGGTTGATGCAGGCGCATCATTTCTTACGACACAGATGTTCTTCGACAACAATCTGTTTTTTAATTTCCTGTACAAAATACGGGAGGCGGGCATAACATGTCCCGTTATTCCCGGTATAATGCCTATAACAAATGCCAATCAGGTTGACCGTGCGATCAAGCTGTCGGGTTCTTTTATGCCCCAGCGCTTTAAGAGTCTTGTCGACGCTTTCGGTCATGATCCCAAGGCGATGTGCCAGGCGGGCATAGCATATGCAACGGATCAGGTGATCGACCTTTATGCAAACGGGATAAATAATGTTCATATATATTCCATGAACAAGCCGCATGTTGCAAGCGCGATCCTCGACAACCTGTCGGAAATACTGTCAAAATGAGCGCGCAGGGGATCAGGTCTTTTGATAAGCCCGAGTATAACAGACGCGAGATCTTAAGGTATGCGCAGGCAGGCGCGTCCGAAGATCCTGTGCTGGCTGACATGATGGAGAGCTGTATCAAAGAGTGCGAAGAATATGCATCATTTACTTACAGGGTCTCATATATCGTTGTTCCGATCCTGTCGCTTGACAGTGATTCGGGCGATATAGATATGCAGCATATTCGGGTCACGAGCAGGTCTCTTGCCAAGAACCTCAGCGGCTGTACCGAAGCGGTCGTATTTGCCGCAACGGTAGGTCCGGGTATAGACAGGCTCATAAGAAAATATACAAAGACCGATCCGGTTAGAGCTCTTTTCATGCAGGCTATTGGCGCAGAGAGGGTAGAGACGCTGTGCAATCTTTTTTGTGAAACGTTTCCGCAAAAGCTGCGTCCGAGGTTTTCGCCCGGGTTCGGTGATCTTGCGCTCACGATACAGCCGCAGCTCCTCTCGGTGACAAATGCAAGGAAGAATCTTGCGATCACGCTTGACGAGGGGTGCCTTATGTCCCCGAGTAAATCGGTTACAGCTTTTGTAGGTATATGCAGCTAGGGTAAAGTATGGATTTTCGAGAATTCTTACGCGACAACTTTGTGATACTTGACGGAGGAATGGGTTCGCTTCTGCAGCAGCGCGGTCTTGCGCCTGGACAGAAGCCGGAGTCGTTTAACACTCTGCATCCCGAGGTTGTCATCGATATACAAAAGGCATACTTTGACGCAGGATCCAATGTCGTAAATGCCAACACCTTCGGAGCTAATCCGTTCAACTATCCCGATGAGGATGAGATGAGGACGGCCATAGAGGCTGCAGTGCGCTGCGCCAGGGAGGCTGCGAGACTGTCGGATGAGGGATCCGAAGAAAGCAGGAAAAGACCTAAGTTCGTTGCACTTGACATGGGATCGACGGGTCAGCTTCTTAAGCCGTACGGACAGCTTGAATTTGAGGATGCCGTAGAGGCTTTTGCAAAGATCGTCAGGATAGGAGCGCCTCTCGTTGACCTTGTTTCGATAGAGACCATGAACGACTGCCTTGAGACGAAGGCAGCGCTTCTGGCGGTAAAGGAAAACTGCGATCTTCCCGTGATCGTCACCGATGCTTTTGACGCGACCGGAAGGCTCATGACGGGAGCAAGTCCTTCCGCTATGACCGCGATGCTTGAGGGAATGGGAGCAGATGCCGTAGGAACCAACTGTTCGCTCGGTCCTCTGCAGCTTCGGCAAGTGATGGAAGAGTTCCTTGCAAATGCATCGGTACCTGTCGTATTCAAGCCTAACGCGGGGCTTCCCCGAGTAGAAAACGGCGAGACGGTATTTGATGTCACTGTCGATGAATTTGCGCAGGAAGTCCTGATGCAGATGAAAAGCGGTGTGCGCGTTGTAGGCGGATGTTGCGGGACGACACCCGAATACATACGTAAGAT
>CADCPL010000144.1 GCA_902803305.1 uncultured Lachnospiraceae bacterium | reverse complement strand
GTGGAGGGAACCATACAGCTTGTCGGGATAGGACTGCTTCTCATACTTCTGGTGGTAGTTATGTACAATGATATAGCAAGGCTCTTTATGGGTTGATCCGTCAGATAAAACAGATCTGGCAATATAAACAAAACGCCGATGTCCGGATTTTAGGATATCGGTGTTTTTGTATAAGAATAACACTTGTCGGAGATAAAATAACGCGTTTTATGACGGGTGTTTTTAAAAACGTGTAGAAAATCACAAACCGTATTGACGGTGGATATGCCGGGGGGTTAAGGTTTGCGTACCGGCGGTGATCGTTGCTGCCGGATCATGAAAGGAGCCGTATGTTTAAAAAGGGCGATACTCTAAACGGCCGTTATGAAGTGGTCACCATAATAGGATCCGGAGGGACGAGCACGGTATATCTTGTTGCCGACAGACATATAGGAAGATCTCTTGCCATGAAGGTTATCGATAATAAGAGCCTCGGGGCACTTGACTTTGCAAGGAGCGAGATCGAATCACTGAGAAGTGTGAGATATCCGCTTTTTCCGGGGATAGTCGATGCATTCTGCGACAGGAGATATATATACATAATCAGTGAATATGTCAAAGGTGTGTCGCTGGCCGGACTCATCAGAAGGAGCAGGATGACCAGACACAGATGCCTTACACTGGCGGAGAGGATATGCGAGGCACTCATATATCTTCACGAGATGCCGCATCCTCTGCTCTATCTCGATCTCAAACCGGAAAACATCATAGTCACGGAAGACGGGCTGCCACATCTGATCGATTTCGGGATAGCGGGTCTAATGGCCGCCAATCACATGCCTGTAGGGACTGCGGGCTACTCACCTCCCGAGCAGTATCATCCGGATATCGGGATGGATGAGCGAACGGATCTGTTCGCGCTTGGCATGACTTATTATTCGATAAGATGCGGTGTCCCTCCGGATCCTGACATAACGAAGGCATTATCAGATATCAGGCATTCAAAAATATTAAGTTCTTCAGAAAGATCATTTCTAGCAAAGTGTTGTGCACCGGATAAGAATGACCGGTATTCAAATTCAAGAGAAGTTCTGAAACAGATCAGACATATCAGATCGATCCCGGACAGATTAAAGAATCAGATAGTTAAGATCGCGGTATGCGCGGGGTTATCTCTGACGGTTTTTACCACAGCCAGGGAAATAAGCGTAAACATAAGGCAGAAGACAAGTGCTGCAAGGCTTCTTACAGAGGCGACGCAGCATATGGAGGAAGGAGAGTATACACCCGAGGGGATAAAGATAATAAAAGCATGCATAGGGAGCGGTAACCTTTCCCACGAATGTGAGCAGGAGTTTATTTTTGAAGTTGCGGTCAATTCCATGCTTGTTGCAAAGGATTATGCTACAGCTTTGGCATATTTTGAAAGACTGGATCCCGGGCAGTACCCGGAAGCATCGGATTATGCCCGGCTGTGCACTATGCAGAGGAGTTTTGATTATGACAGGGACGAGGCGCTTGAGGTTACAGGGCGGCTGTTTGGCCAGATCGCATCCCGTTCTCCTTCAAAGATGAAATACGAGAATCTGATCGTTATAGCGGGCTGTTTTGAAAATTACGAGAGCGACCCGAAGATGGGAATAAGAAAAGCACTGTCTGTCCTGATGATCGAAAAAGAGGAACTTGATGAACTGGTAAAAAACAGCGGGAAAGAAGATGAGAACGAATACCTGCCGATGCTTGGCAGAGTGGAGGAGCTGATAAAAGTCAGGAAGAAAAGGCTGGAAATTAAAAAGAGAATGACAGGAGATAAAACATGAAAATAAAAACCATAAAAAGAAAGATAAGAAAAAGGATCATGGCAGCTTTTGTGGCGGTCGTGTCATTTGCTGTGCCGGTGTTGAGCGCGGCACGTGATGTTCATGCGGATTTTGCGGTGAATAAACCCGTCAGCGTATCCCTGTCAGATAATTACGAATACCTGACAGAGTATTATAATATACCGCTTGAATTCCATGCGGGTTATAACGGGATCACGTCGACAAAGAAGATGCCGGTCAGGCTGGAAAATGCCGAAGCAGTCTGGTTCGACAAGCCGAGAGTGGAAGGCTGTTCATACTGCCAGCAGCAGTGTGATGCACATAATGCATACAGATGCACTATCTACATTGAGAAGAGTGACGGAAACGTCATTTCGGTATCCGGATATGAACTTTTGAATCTCGACCGGAATTTTGATTATGGCTATGTGTGCCTGGATATGAATCATAATCCGGGAAATGAGTGCCCGTATTGCGGAAAGCGTGTAGGCTGGGTGATCAGGTTTGACAACATGTACATAAGAAAAAGAGTCATTAAGTACTTAAACCACCCGTCATCAG
>CADCPL010000143.1 GCA_902803305.1 uncultured Lachnospiraceae bacterium | reverse complement strand
TGCGAAGAAGAATATGAAAAACTGAAAGGCCTTGCGGCAAAAGTATTTATCGAGAACACGAAACGTCAGCTGCGGTATATGAAACCCGAGGAGTTTAAGGACGCGTCGGAGGATGATTTTGTCAGGAATTTTTATGAGCCGCTACGCAGCGGACGGGTACCGGGAGAGACGCTTGACATGCAGATCATGTATCCGCTCTCGCAGACGGCCTCCGAAAACAGGTGGAAGGAAAGCAGACTACCGGACGTAGTAAAATACATGACAGATCAACTTGGATAGAAATGCGCCGATCCTGCATAAACGGGACCGGCGCTTTTTTGTTTCAGGGAGAAATATGATCGCTTGTTATCATACCTTGGGAAGAGTGGCAATGCTCTTCTTCAGATCTTCATCGGTGGGGATGAAGTCGGTCATCTCACCGTCGTTGTATTTCTGATAAGCTACCAGATCGAAGTATCCTGTTCCGGTAAGACCGAACACGATGGTCTTTTCTTCTCCGGTCTCTTTGCACTTCATTGCTTCATCGATCGCAACTCTTATCGCATGGCTGCTCTCGGGAGCAGGAAGGATTCCTTCAGTTCTTGCGAACTGCTCTGCAGCTTCGAATACGCTCGTCTGTTCCACGCTTACGGCTTCCATGTAGCCGTCCGCATACAGCTGTGAAAGTATCGGGCTCATGCCGTGGTAGCGAAGTCCGCCCGCATGGTTTGCGGAAGGAATGAAGTTGCTGCCGAGAGTGTACATTTTGGCAAGAGGACATACCATACCGGTATCGCAGAAATCATATGCATAAACGCCTCTTGTAAAGCTCGGGCAGCTTGCGGGCTCAACGGCTATTATCCTGTAGTCCTTTTCGCCGCGAAGCTTTTCTCCCATGAAAGGAGAGATCAGTCCGCCGAGATTGGATCCGCCGCCCGCACATCCGATTATCATGTCGGGAACGATACCGTATTTATCAAGCGCGGCCTTTGTCTCAAGACCGATCACGCTCTGGTGAAGGAGTACCTGGTTAAGAACGCTTCCGAGCACATATCTGTATCCGGGATTGGTCGTAGCAACCTCAACTGCTTCGGAGATCGCACATCCGAGACTTCCTGTCGTGCCCGGATGCTCCGCGTTGATCTTCTTGCCTATCTCTGTTTCCATCGAAGGAGAAGGTGTCACGCTTGCACCGTATGTACGCATAACTTCACGTCTGAAGGGCTTCTGCTCATATGAGACCTTTACCATGAATACCTTAAGATCGAGTCCGAGGTAAGCACATGCCATTGAAAGTGCCGTACCCCACTGACCTGCACCGGTCTCGGTCGTAAGACCTTTAAGTCCCTGCTCCTTTGCATAGTAAGCCTGAGCTATTGCAGAGTTGAGCTTGTGGCTTCCGCTCGTGTTGTTGCCTTCGAATTTGTAGTAGATCTTCGCGGGTGTACCAAGCGCTTTTTCGAGACAGTATGCGCGAACGAGAGGAGAGGGACGATACATCTTGTAGAAGTCCTGTATCTCCTGCGGGATATCAAAGAACGCAGTGTCGTTGTCAAGTTCCTGTTTGATCAGCTCGTCACAGAATACCGGGCGCAGATCATCAAAACCCATCGGCTCGTGCGTGCCGGGATTGATAAGAGGTGCCGGCTTGTTCTTCATATCCGATCTGACGTTGTACCACTGCTTCGGGATCTCGTTCTCATTCAGATAGATCTTGTAGGGGATTTTCTTTTCTTCACTCATTTCATACCATCCTTTCTTGTGCTTTGACTTTGAGTTCGGTATGGGACAATAAAAAAAACCTGTCCCAACTTTTGCTGGGACAGGATAATCTCCTGCGGTGCCACCCGGCTTGGTACAATTCGTACCCACTCATGCGTACCATCATACGCGGATCTTTGATAACGGAGGATTTACTCCGGCTTGCATACTGTCAGTTCTGCTCGCCCTCAGGAGTCCATTCGCTTTCGGTCTCATTGCCGCCATCTCACCGCCGGCGGCTCTCTCATAATGAGATTGTCGGAAGTTACTCACTCTCCTTCAACGGTTTATAGTATTATTACCGCATCATCTGTGTTTTGTCAACAACAAATTAATGAAGTGCTCCGATAGAGCGGATCATCCAAGGCTCCTTTGCCTGACCTTTGCATACCTGAACGAATGCGATGATCTTGACAACGAGCAGTATGATCTCAAATACAGCACCTGCAACAGGTACGATACATGTCCAGCACAGAAGTACCGACAGTATATATACGACTATCGCAACGATGTCGATCTTGAGTGCTTCACGTGCATGGAACTGTGCAAAAGGCGACTGCTTTGCAAGAACATTGCACAGAAGAACACCGAAGAAACTGAAGATGTATGCCGAAAGAGCATATACCTTGTTGTCTGATATATCAGCTGCGTCATAATC
>CADCPL010000142.1 GCA_902803305.1 uncultured Lachnospiraceae bacterium | reverse complement strand
TCGATCTGGCCTGACTTACAAACGAGTGATCCGTCATCAAGTAAAGGCTGGATCTGCTCCATAAGACCTGCATAAAGCATATGAGCGTTGTTATCATCAGGTGAACCCATGAACAGCTCGATGGTCTTGGGATCGTCTTTTGTAGCGCCGCAATGCTGAACGATGTATTCACCGATCTTGGTACCAACACCCTTGTTATCGAATGTTGCGTAGTAAGAAACAGCGTCTGTATTCATAAGAAGACGGTCATAGGCGATGATCGGGATGCCTGCGTCCTTTGCCTGCTGCTCAACGTTTACAAGAGCATCTGAGTCGATAGCTGCGATAACAAGGCAGTTAGCGCCTGCTGCGATCATGTTCTCGATCTGAGAAACCTGAGCCTGTACATCATCCTCAGCGTACTGAAGATCTACTGTGTAGCCAAGCTCTTCAAGCTGTGACTTCATGTTTGCACCGTCATGCATCCATCTCTCTGATGACTGTGTGGGCATTGCAACTGCAACTTTCTTTCCGTTTGATGCTGCAGGAGCTGCTGCTGCATCACCTGATCCTGCATCACCTGATCCGCTTGCTGCGGGAGCTGCTGCTCCACCTGCTGCACCACAAGCTGTCAGTGCTACCATTGCTGTTGCCATAATAGCTGCTAATAACTTCTTCTTCATATTCATCCTCCTTAAAATTTGTTTATCTCTGACTGCCAGAGATATAAACCGGATGAATATAATCTATTACAAACATATTTTGGAATAAATAAAAAATCCTACTCAGAATATACAAAAATATCCATCGCAGGATTTTATATGTTTTATGTGATATTACAGAAGACCGAATAATATGTTGTTGTTAAAGAGAAAAGTAAGGATCCGGCTGTTTCCGACCTGAGCAAATACCCATCCTCCGAATGAATGTCCGAAGAACATCATTGACGCCAGGAAGAATACCCATATAAATACAAGCGACAGTGTTGTTCCCACAGCCATCCCGAGAAGCCTGTTAAACGTTCTGAGTACCGGGATCTTTTCCAGAAGCTTGATCGTCATAATAAGAATGAACTCGATGATCGCAAGAACTATGAACAGTCCGACAAAAGCACCCGCCTTGATGGACAGGATCGACAGATACCCGGCAATATATTCTTCGAACAGCGACACCGCCAGCCTGTCATATATCTCCGTGGTGTTGTTCGATTTAAGTGTATCCGCGATCAGCGAAGGAAGTCCAAGCGAATCGATAAGAACATTCTCTCCTTCGTCACCGGGCGCGGTATCCTCCGGTACCGATGCGGATCTGTTGTTTTCATATGCTGTTACGATCTCACCCTTTATCTTGTCTTTCAGGGTTGTATTATCGATCAGAAAGCTGCTGACATACGGTGATATCTTGGTCACAATGAACAGCGTTGCGATAAGAGCAGCAAACCATACAGCCTGGCGCAGGAATCCTCTTTTGTATCCCCTTACCGCCCCGAATATAAGTACCGCAAGTACTGCAAACAGAAGGATGTAGTTACTCATTACTTCAGTTTGATCTCCTCCATACCGTCAGGATAAACGACCAGGAATCTGGTCCTTGAACTGCCGGGCAACATCGTAACAGCCGCTCTGTCAAAGGCTGCGTCGAATTTCTTCAGTCCCGAGGTGTTATAGATCTGACATGCCTCACTGTTGTATATGATCATCAGATCCTTGAACAGACTGATGTAACTGTAGTCCATATCAAATCCCTGTGTGGTCACAAGATTTCCCTTATCGTCATAAACCTCGGCGCGGAATTTGTTTTCCCCGTCTTCATCTTCAAACACCAGCACAATAAGGTTTTCATTATGGAAGACGCTGAGTATCTCGTCCTCTATATCTACTTCGAATATGTTCTCCGGCTTCTGAGTTCCCTTGAAGATACAGAACTTGTTGTCAGCGACCGCTATGCTCGTATCGGGATTGATGAACTCGACAAGAGAACCGACCGATCCGGAATAATTGTATCCGCTCACAAGGTTATCGACTTCGTTCTGTCCTACTGCTCCGAAATTATAATATGCTATCGACGTTGAAAGCATTCCGCTGTCAACGAACAGATATGAGACCGCAAGCAGTATCCCGTCTTCGGAAATATCTATGCACACCGGGTATCCGCTTTTTGACATCGTGGTACGGTCACTTGCGATGTTGGTACCGTTTACATCATAGAGCTTGACCCATGTAACTTCATCATCCTCGAGGACCACGGCAACATTACCGTTTCCCGAAACACAAAATCTCTTGAGAGGCGTTGACGTATCAATAGATCCCTGCAGTCCCGTGCTGTTATATATGTAGATCGTGGTACCCATGTAATCGCCGATGGCCACATAATCACCGCACGTGTCTACGATCGGATTCTGCATTTCGAATGTTTCGTTCCACAGCATGTCATTTGCGATATTAAAAGCGGACGCACCATCCTGACTGTATCTTAGAACGTTCTGTCCGAACTTCAGATACTTTGCATTTGATGCCTCCGCATATGATATTGACCGAATAACATCATAGTCGGTATAGACCATCTTCTGAAAGTTGTAGTATGCACTGATAACAAGAACGATAGCGATGGCTATTCCTATGACTATACGGTACATTATCGCCCTTCTGTGGCGACGTATTTTCTTCTCGAACTCCTGCTGGGTAGCTTCGTATTTTTCTTTTAAAGTCTCATTAATCTCTGATGCCATTACTTGCTTTCGATCTCTGCCAGCACTCCCAGCTGAACAGCCCCCTTGATCCCCTGCTCATCATCAAGCGATGCAGGAACCACATAATCATCTATATCATCCAATTCTCTGGTGTGAATGTACCCGGCAAGCTTTTCCTTCAGTTTCTTTCTTATAAGAGGGAAAAGCTGCTGCTGGTGCATCACACCTCCGCCAAGGATTATCTTGCGGGGAGAGATCGTAAGTACCATCGCCATAAGTCCCTGCGCAATATAATCGGCTTCCATTTCCCAGACTTCCGGTCTGTCTGAAAGCTCCTCGGCTTTTTTGCCCCATCTTTCTTCTATGGCGGGTCCCGAAGCAAGGCTCTCAAAACACGTGGGATGAAAAGGACATTTTCCCTTGTAATCATCGCCCTCGATCCTTGATACAAGGATATGACCGAATTCCGGATGTCCCATTCCGTGAACGAGCTGACCGTTGACTGCCATACCCGCACCGATACCTGTACCGATCGTAACATACCCGACGTTATCCATCCCCTCGGCACAGCCGAAAGTCATTTCTCCGAGGCATGAACCGTTAACGTCGGTATCGACCTTTATCGGAACACAGAGCGCATCCTCAAGCACTTTCTTGAGAGGATAGTGCTGCCATGCAAGCTTCGGTGAATCAAGGATATTTCCGTAAGATTCGGAATCGGGATTCACATCTACGGGACCGAATGACCCTATCCCGAGAGAGCATATTTCCTTATCCTTAAAGTATTCGATGATCCTCGGTATAGATTTTTCCGGTGTTGTTGTCGGAAATGATATCTTATCCTCTATCGTTCCGTCCGCATAACCCAGAGCGCACACCATCTTGGTGCCGCCGGCCTCCAGACCGCCGTACAGCTTCGGCAGCCTTGTGACCATAACCGAAAGGCTTCCGAAGATTGTAAAATCACCATATCCGCCCGAGACGATGAACGATTCTCCGGCCTTGATCTTTCTGCCGTCGATACCGCCTTCGCCTTCAAGCACGGAGATGATCATAAATTTGTCGCTTTTTTCAAAATCCCTGGAACCTGCTATATCATACCTGTCGACATCATAATACCTGCATGAGACAAGCCGTCCTTTTACGCCGTTCGTGTAACATCCGGCATCAGTATGAGGGATCCTCATGACATCCAGACTCTTATCCACATGAAGAGCTCTGGGTTCTCCGTTCCTGACCCTGCCGTAATCATACAGTCTGTAGGTCACGTCGGAACTCTGCTGGATCTCCATTATCATCGTGTTCTGCTTGATCGCATGCACGGTTCCGGGAGTGATCTGAAAGAAGTCTCCCTTCTTGACCGGTATCTCGCGAAGGAGGTCGTCCCACCTGCCTTCCTCTATCATCCTGGCTGCTTCCTGACGGCTTTCCGCTTTATGTCCGATGATGATGGATGCGTCTCTGTCGCAGTCCATAACATACCAGCACTCGGTCTTGCCGGATGCACCGTTCTCTGTCTTTGATGCATATTCATTGTCCGGATGAACCTGGATGCTGAGAGGATCACGCGCGTCTATGACTTTTACTATGAAAGGAAAATCACCGTCCGTTTCCACTCCGAAGATCTCTTTGTGATCACTCCACAGCTGTGACAGATGAAGACCGTCGTATGTTCCTCCCCTGACCAGACAGTCACCGCTCTCATGTGCGCTGACCGTCCAGTACTCTTTGCCCCATATCAGTTTTTTGACAACCGGTTCAAGGAAGATTAATTCTCTCATTTAACAAAACTCTTAACCTGATCGTATATTCCTTCTGCATCAAGCAGATATTTGTGAAGAAGCTGTGCTGCCGATCCGCTCTCGCCGAATACATCCTGCATTCCGATCTTGAATACAGGTGTGGGGTGCTTTTCCGACAGAACATCGCATACCGCGCTGCCGAGGCCGCCGATGACCGAATGCTCTTCAGCCGTGACAACCTTGCCTGTCTTCTTTGCAGACTTAAGTATAAGCTCCTCATCAAGAGGCTTGATCGTATGGATGTTTATCACTTCTGCATCTATACCGTCTTTTGCGAGCATCTGTGCTGCTTCCATTGATGCGGGAACCGTGATACCCGTAGCAACTATCGTAACATCCTTACCCTCGCGAAGTACGATGCCCTTGCCCATCTCAAACTTGTATGTCTTCTCATCGTTGAACACGGGAACCGCTGCACGTCCGAAACGCAGATATACGGGTCCGACATATTCGTAAGCTGCCTTAACGGCTGCTCTTGCCTCAACATCATCAGCGGGATTGATGATCACCATTCCCGGGATAGTACGCATAAGAGCGATATCCTCGTTACACTGATGTGATGCACCGTCTTCTCCTACCGATACTCCGGCATGTGTTGCGCCGATCTTAACGTTAAGATGCGGATATCCGATCGAGTTACGAACCTGTTCAAAGGCTCTTCCTGCAGAGAACATTGCAAATGAACTTGCAAAAGGAACCTTTCCTGTTGCAGCAAGTCCTGCTGCTATGCCTGTCATATTCGATTCTGCGATACCGCAGTTAATGTGCTTGTCCGGATGAGCCTTGGCAAATACGCCCGTCATTGTAGCTGCAGCAAGGTCAGCTGTTAATACTACAAGGTCATCATGCTCATTGCCCAGCTCCACGAGTGCATTACCGTAGCTGGCTCTGGTTGCGATCTTTTCTACTTCTGACATAATGCTTCACCTACTTTCTCGAGATCTGCCATGGCAGTTGCGTACTGTTCATCATTGGGTGCCTTACCGTGCCATCCTGCCTGATTTTCCATGAATGATACGCCCTTACCCTTAACGGACTTCATGATTATGGCCGTCGGCATTCCCTTAGTCTCTCTTGCCTCTTTGAGTGCCGCTCTTATCTGGTCAAAATCATGTGCATCGATATTTATTACATGGAAATTGAATGCTTCGAATTTCTTGTCTATGGGATAAGGATTGCAGACATCTTCGATCTTTCCGTCGATCTGAAGTCCGTTGTTGTCAACGATCACGACAAAATTGTCAAGGTGCTTGTGACCTGCGAACATAGCTGCTTCCCATACCTGACCTTCCGCGATCTCACCGTCACCGAGGAGTGTGTACACACGATAGCTGTCATTTGAAAGCTTTGCCGAAAGTGCCATGCCGGCTGCTACGGAGATTCCCTGTCCGAGCGATCCGCTTGACATATCAACACCCGGTGTGTGCTGCATACAGGGATGTCCCTGAAGGTGCGATCCGAGCTTACGCAGTGTCTTAAGATCTTCAACCGGGAAATAACCTCTCTGTGCAAGAGCAGAATAAAGTGCAGGTGCACAGTGTCCTTTTGAAAGAACAAATCTGTCACGATCCGCCTTCTTCGGATCTTTGGGATCGATGTTCATCTCCTCGAAGTACAGAAATGTCATCATGTCTGCACAGGATAATGATCCGCCGGGATGTCCGGCTTTGGCCGAATGAACCGCAGTAACGATCCCTTTACGAACTTCATTAGCCGTTTTTGCCAAATCCAAATTGTTCATAGCTTAATCCTTTCTGTAATGATTTTTACTATATGTCAGCATATCACAATATCATCTTGTTTTCCATAAAGCATCGTCTTCAACGGCGTAGTAATATGAATTGATCGGAAGTATCGATTTGTTACGTATCTCGAACGCTTCCCATACAACACCCGCCGATGCAGCCGGTACATGGAAATTGCCCTGCAGTCCGTTGCTGTCATATACTTGGGCATATGCGCAGGATCCCGTCATGTTATATGCCATCACGTCTCCGGCAGTGATCGCTCCCAGATCAGTGACATAGAACCTGTAATCATCTGTTCCGGCATTATCTATCGTAACCGTTTCGGCAGTTGTCAGTCCCAGACTGTCTACAGGGGAACTGATCACTCTTGCCTGGTTTGAAGAAATGGCCTTGGCACACAGGTCAAGAGGCGCCGACTCCCATGATACGACTACCTGATATGTGTCGTCCGCTACATCGGGCACTGCAAATCCCACGGCGATCTGGTGATCGAGTCTGATCACCACAGACAAAAACAGCGTTTCATATCCGCCTTTTGAGATCTCTGCGGTATAACTTCCGGAAGTAAGCTTGACAGTTCCGTTTCCGTTATCATCGAGAGCTCCGGTCTGCATCACTTCTCCGGTGCGGTTGTTAAATCCTCTTCTCAGCATGATGCCCGCACCTGAAAGAGGCTTATTCGGGTCGATGGCGTCTCTTATCATAAACTGAACGGGATATTCCGTAAGGTTATTTGTGTATCCCATGTATATGGTCTCAACCGAATATTTTCCCGAACCGTACCTTGCTGTTATCCCGTACACTCCCACATCATTAAGTGTATCTTTGCTTGCGGTTATGCAATAACTGTCGTCATCGGTACAGTCAACAACAATCTTGTAAAACCCGTCTCCGTCCGTTATCGTTTCCGCTGCGACTTTATCGTTTGACTCCGTTTTGACAACGATCTTGGCATCTTCCATCGGCATGGAAAATTCATCCATGACATAACCGCAGAGCACTTCCGTCTCCTTAAGCGTCGGTGCGAGGTTATATACTATGTATGCTCTGTTTATGATATCCTGCTCGAGATAATCATACTGATCCACTGTTCCCTTGCTGTATGAATCAATATCCGCCACCGTGTATTCTGTCGCGTTTCCGTCTTTGCAGTATATATAGCGGACCATACAGTCATTTCTGAAATAATATCTGGATTCGATCCCCGCGGATGATATGTTCACCGGCTTATCCACATAGGTCTTGTACTCCGCGACATAATTAAGATCCCCGTTATCAAAATAATAATCCAGGATCTGAAGATTTCCGCCGCAGTCCTCCGCTTCGGTGATCTTTTCGACCATATCGTTTTCCGGGTTTGTATATACCTTGTATTCCGAAGAATTGTTATCCGGAAGCTTAACGGATACTCTCTTGTAATCGAATGTGTTAACCGGTGCCTGTGCCGGCTCGCGAACGTTTTCGATCCTTGAAAAAACGGTATCCTTCCATTTAAGTGACTTGCTTCGTTTTCCCGGTTTAAAGCGCACCTTGGAGTAATCAACTACGCCCGTTTCGGGATCGGTCAGATCATCCGCATCAACATCATGATCAAGATCAACCTCTTCAGGTTCCGGCTCTTCTTCGGGCTCGGGAGTAGGCGTCGGCTCACTCTCTTCTTCCACAGCTTCAGTTTCTTCCGGCTGTGCGAGAGCCTGTGCAACCTTGCTGTCATATCGTTTGAAAATGACCTTGACACCGATGTATGAACCGACCATTACCGCGATCAGTACAATGGAATAGATCACGATCCCGATAATGGTAACGGAAAATTTTTTGTGATCGTTATTATGTTTTTCCTTGTCAGTACCACTCATTCCTTATTCAAACCTGTAGATTGTTGTTGTCTCATACTTCTGTCCGGCATCAAAGATCGGATGGATGAATGCCGGATCGTTCGCACTGTTGGGGAAGTACTGCGTCTCCAGACAGAAGCCCGTCCTTGCCTTGTAGAATGCCCCATCCTTTCCTTCCTGGGGTGCGATGTTGTTACCCGCATAGAACTGTATTCCGGGAAGATCAGAAAATACTTTCATCGTTCTTCCGTCGGCTTTTGCTATAGCGATCAGTTTTGATTTGCCGTCATAGCCGTCCACAACATAGTTGTGATCATATCCTTTTATGAGAGTAAGCTGTTCAAACGCATCTCCTATATCCTGTCCGATCGTCTTGCCTTCGGTAAAGTCCATGACCGTTCCCTTTACCGGAGCGATCTCACCCGTAGGGATGGCTCCCTTGACAACGGGCGTATAGTTTGATGCGAAGATCTGAATGAACGTATTCTCGATCGATCCGCTGTCATGTCCGGACAGATTAAAGTATGTATGGTTTGTCATGTTGATAAGAGTCTTTTTGTCGCTGACTCCTTCATACGAGATCACTATCTCATTTTCCTGTGTGAGCGTATATGTCACGCTTATATCAAAGTTGCCGGGAAAACCGTTTTCCATGTCGGGCGAATGATATGAGAATTTCACATGATCATCGCCTGTCTCGGCATCCCACAGCACCTTGTGCATTCCCTTGTAAAAATCGGAATGAAGATTGTTCTCGTTGTCGTTGACCGCAAGGCTGTACTCTTTTCCGTCTATGGAAAACTTCGCGTTCGCGGTACGGTTTGCGACTCTGCCAATAGTAGCCCCGAAAAAGCTTCCGTTCACGAGATATTCTTCACCGCTCTCAAAACCGAGGATGATATCCTTGCTCTCACCCTTGTCATTAGGAACGATCAGATTAACGAGACTTGCGCCGATGTTCGTGACTGCGGCCTGCATTCCTTTGCCGTTACTGATCGTGTACAGCTTGATGTCCTTTCCGAAATGAGTCTTTCCGAATTGTGAAATTACTACGCTCATTTTATAATCCTCCCTAATACTATTGT
>CADCPL010000141.1 GCA_902803305.1 uncultured Lachnospiraceae bacterium | reverse complement strand
TAGTCCATTTTATAGATGTGATCACCCGACAGGATAAGTACATAGTCGGGATTGAATGTTTCCATGTACTCGATATTCTGGTAAATGGCGTTTGCCGTTCCGGTATACCATTCACTGTTCGTACTCTTCTCATAGGGAGGAAGTACGGTCACACCGCCGATGTTACGGTCGAGATCCCAGGGGATACCTATACCGATATGGGTGTTCAACCGCAGCGGGCGATACTGTGTCAGGACTCCGACTGTATCCACGCCTGAATTGATGCAGTTACTCAGCGGGAAATCGATTATACGGTATTTTCCGCCGAAGGATACGGCCGGCTTAGCAACTTTTGATGTCAGAATGCCCAAACGGCTTCCCTGGCCGCCGGCAAGCAACATCGCGATCATCTCTTTCTTAATCAATGCCAACACCTCTGTCTTTCCTAGTAGTAGTTTAGTGACTATAATCACTTAATAAGGATTTTATCACAAAATTGTGTAAAAATAAACAAAAATAGTTAAAAATCAAACCGTTATTTGTGGAAAATCATACATATTGAGTTTTTTTCTTTCATGGAATATATTAATGAAATGTAGGAGGGATTCCGGAAACCATGTATAAGATAGATTTTTCACATCCCGTAAAGGTCCATTTCATTGGAATAGGCGGGATCAGCATGAGCGGGCTGGCTGAGATACTCATTAATGCCGGATTTGCCGTATCGGGCTCCGACAGAGCTCCTTCTGATCTGACCAAGAGGCTTGAAGAAAAAGGAGCTACAGTCTGCTACGGGCAAAGGGCCGAAAACATAACGGAAGATATACAGCTTGTCGTATATACGGCAGCTATAAAGGAAGATAATCCCGAATATGCTGCGGCAGTTGCATCGGGTATACCGATGATGCCAAGGGCGCAGCTGCTCGGTCAGATAATGAAGAACTTCGAGACCAGCATTGCCGTATCGGGAACTCACGGCAAGACCACCACCACATCGATGCTCACATCTGTATTGCTTGAGGCGGATGCCGATCCCACCGTTTCCGTAGGCGGGATGCTGCCATCCATAGGTGGCAATATAAGAATAGGTAACTCCGGATGTTTTGTGACCGAAGCCTGTGAGTATACCAACAGTTTTCTCAGTTTCTTCCCGACGATATCCATAATACTGAATATAGATGCGGATCATCTTGATTTTTTCAAGGACATAGATGACATCAGGGCTTCATTTAAGAAGTTTGCCGAGCTGCTGCCGGAGAAGGGACTTCTCGTTATCAATTCGGAGATCCCCAACCTTAACGAGATAACAAAGGATGTTAAATGCAAAGTCGTGACCGTGGCCGGAGAGGGCGCGGATATCACTGCGGACCATGTGACTTTTGATGACAGGGGATGTGCAGCGTTTGATGTTGTAAGGGATAAAAAGACTATAATGAATATCCGTCTGTCCGTTCCCGGAGTCCATAATGTCTCAAATGCACTTGCGGTCATTGCCGTATGTCTGCATCTCGCAGTAGCCGATGCGGCAATACGCGGCGGACTTGAGAGATTCCACGGAACCGACAGGAGATTCCAGTATAAGGGTAAGATAGGAGATGTCACGATAATTGATGATTATGCGCATCATCCGACCGAGATAGCGGCAACGCTTTCCGCTGCCGCAAACTATCCTCATAAGAAGTTATGGGTTGTGTTCCAGCCTCATACATATACGCGCACAAAGGCCCTTTTTGATGATTTTGTAAAAGCGCTGTCTGCTGCCGATCATGTGGTACTTGCGGATATATATGCGGCAAGGGAAAAGGACACGCTCGGGATCTCATCAAATGATCTGTGTGAGGCCATAAAAAGTTATGGAACTTTTGCCGATTATTTTGGTTCATTTGACGAAATTGAAAACTTCCTGCTGCAGAATTGTTCACCCGGTGATTTGTTGATAACTATGGGTGCGGGAGATATCGTAAAAGTTGCAGACAGTCTTCTGGGGAATTGATCTATCCACATTATCCACAACAAGATCCGAAGAAGTTATCCGATCGTTGTTGTGGATTTTTGATTGACATAAAAAAATATCATCACCCGACATAGTGTGCGCTGAAATACCACTTCACCTTTTTGGCAGCGGTTTCCATAATCACTTCACCTGAAGTTATCCACACTGTCCACAATCGCGCAAAGCCTTGAAAACAGCGGATTTGAGGCGAAATCAACAGTTTCATTTTTACAAAACGAGTGCTATAATCGGTCACATACCAAATTGCTTTTTGTAAATACATTATGAAACAGGTGATGTAATGGATCAGGTCACACTTGACAGTGATTTGCGCTGTGACGCACTCGTGATACCGGGCACCGCTCTTGAGAAGTGCCTTCGGGAAGCAAATGAGTCACAGATTAAGATATATCTGTATCTTCTTAAAAACGGCACGAAGAGCCCCACGGTAAGTTCTATCGCGGATTATTTCAATTATTCCGAACAGGATGTAAAAAGGGCACTCAGATTCTGGAATGTACGGGGAGCCGGTACAAAGGCTGCTCCCGGAGGTAATGTTGTGGAGTTTTCCGGAAGAGAATCATATTCAAAAGAGAAGATAGCCGGATTTATGGAGCAGGGAGAAGTTCGCACGATACTGTTTGCAGCCGAGCAGTACCTGGGACGTCCCATGAAGCCGGACGAGATATCATCAATCATATATATTTATGATGAGTTGGGATTTCCGGCGGATCTTGTGGAATATCTTCTGGAGTATTGCATAGGCAACAATAAGAAGAATTTCCGCAGCATAGAATCCGTTGCAACCGAGTGGAAGGAAGCGGGGGTTTCTTCGCTTGACGGGGCAAGGAAGCTTACAAGACACGTGCCGAAAGAGATGAGAGCGGTGATGGATGCGCTCGGATTCCCCAAGGATCGTCAGCCCGTGGAAGCTGAGGTCGCGTATGTCAGAAGGTGGACGGAGCGCTACGGATACGGGATGGATATAATAGGTGAAGCATGTGCCAGAACCGTATTGTCCACGGGTAAGCCGAGTCTCAGATACGCAAACTCCATCCTAAAAGGATGGCATGACGCCAAGGTTAAGAAGCCGGAGGATATACTCGCGGTAGATGAAGAATTTCATAAAAAGAAAGTAAAAGAAAACACATCCGCATCAAAAAAGGGAGAGTCAAAAAAGCAATCCGCCGGCAAGTTCAACAATTTTTCCGGCAGGAAATACGACTACGATTCCCTTATGAAAGATATACTGTAGGGAGAAAAAATGCCGCTTTCAAGATCGCAGTACGATGAGATAATGCATGAGTACGAAGAGCGTCGTACAAGGGCCAGACATAATGCCGAAGAAGCAAAGAAAAAAATATTCGCTGAGATACCCGAGTACGCAAAGATAGAGGATGGCATCACAGATCTTGCAATGGAGTGTGCCAAAAGAGTTTTTGATGGCGACGGATCCGCCACATCAAAGATGAAGAAAGAGATAGAAGATCTGACCACGCGGCAGCAGCAGCTTCTTAAAGAGCACGGCTTTCCCGCAGATTTTCTTGAAGAAAAATACGAGTGCAGCGACTGCAAAGATACGGGATATACGGACGGGCATACCAAATGCCACTGCCTGAGACAGGCGGAACTTCGGTATATGTACAAGCAGTCCAATATTGAAGAGATACTGCAGAGAGAGAATTTTGATACGCTGAGCCTCGAGTATTATACCGACAGCGAGGCCGAGCGGATGAAAGAGATCATCAAAACATGCAGGCGCTTCGCGGATGATTTCGGAAAGAAGTATGAGAATATCCTTCTGTACGGAAATGTGGGAGTCGGAAAAACATTCCTGACAAACTGCATGGCAAAGGCGATACTTGATAAAGGATATTCCGTTATATACTTTACATCCATGCGGTTGTTTGATACACTTTCCCGGGAACTGTTCAGATATGATGAAGAAGGATCCTGGGACGTTCAAAAAGACATTTATACATGTGATCTGCTGATAATTGACGACCTGGGAACGGAGAGCGTCAATTCTTTTGTTGCGTCAAGATTATTTGATATAATCAATGAGAGAGATCTTCGAAAGAAATCAACCATCATTTCCACAAATCTTTCATTCGAAGATATTGACGGAAGATATACGGAACGTAATTTTTCAAGGATTTTCGGAAGCTATACCGTTCTTCATCCCGATGTGGAGGATATCCGTATCAGGAAGAGAAGATCGGCACTATAGGGAGGAGCCGTCTGCATGAACAATCCACATGAAGAGAAACGAAATCTTGAGACAATACCTGTCGGTTCACTTAGGATGATACCACTTGAAGGATGTAAGAATCTCGGAAAGAAAATAGATTCTTATCTTGTCAGGTGGAGGACCGAGCGGGAGAACGAGCATAAGGACTCGCTTGCTTTTGCCGGATATCAGAGGGATTCATACATACTCGATGCCAAGATAGCAAGGTTCGGCTCGGGCGAAGCAAAGGGTATAATCAACGAGTCGGTAAGAGGTACCGATCTGTATCTCATAGTAGATGTCAATAATTACAGTCTGACCTATTCATTATGTGGGATCCAAAACCACATGTCACCGGATGATCACTATCAGGATCTTAAGAGAATAATCGCTGCAGTCGGAGGAAAAGCAAGAAGGATCACTGTCATAATGCCTTTCCTGTATGAGAGCAGACAGCATAAGAGGAACACAAGAGAATCTCTCGACTGTGCTCTTGCACTTCAGGAACTCGTCCGCATGGGAGTGGATAATATCATCACATTTGATGCTCATGATTCGAGAGTTCAGAATGCCATACCTCTTAACGGATTCGAGACCGTTCAGCCGACATACCAGTTCGTAAAGGGACTGCTCAAGAACGTAAATGACCTGCAGCTTGACAGTGGACACATGATGGTGGTAAGTCCCGATGAAGGCGGTATGAGCAGAGCGATCTACACGGCCAACGTCCTCGGTCTTGATATGGGAATGTTCTATAAGAGAAGGGACTACACGCGCGTGATCGAAGGACGCAATCCTATAGTCAGTCACGAGTTCCTCGGATCTTCAGTGGAAGGAAAAGATATCATCGTGATCGATGACATGATCTCATCGGGAGAGACCGTGATCGAGGTGGCCAAGCAGCTCAAGAAGAGAAATGCAGGCAGGATATTCATCGCCGCTACTTTCGGCCTGTTTACTAATGGTCTTTCAGTCATTGACGAAGCATATGAACAGGGACTGTTCGATAAGATACTGACGACCAATCTTATATACCAGACGCCCGAACTTCTGGAAAGAGAATACTACATCAACTGCGATATGAGTAAGTATATCGCATACATAATAGACACACTCAATCATGATATCTCTATCAGCGATCTGCTCAATCCGAATGACAGGATACAGGCAGCGATCGCGGAATACAGAGAGAAACAGGAAAGCGCAGAAGGCTGACAAAGGGAGAAAATATGGCAAGCGAGATAAAAGATATAAACCTGGCTCCTTCGGGAGAAAAAAAGATAGAATGGGTAAAAAGAAACTGTGATCTTTTGAGGACTCTTGAAGAAGAGTTTTCAAAGACAAAGCCTTTTAAGGGAAAGAAGATCGCTCTTTCAGTTCATCTTGAGGCAAAGACCGCATATCTGTGCAAGGTGCTTGCAGCGGGCGGAGCCGAGATGTATGTTACGGGGTCCAATCCTCTTTCAACACAGGATGACGTTGCCGCAGCTCTTGTAGCGGCAGGACTTGAAGTTCATGCATGGCACGGGACAACGGACGAAGAGTATAACAGTCACATCCGCGCGGTCCTTTCATGCGGACCCAACATTATAATAGATGACGGCGGAGATCTCGTTCATATGATCCACACCGAGATGCCACAGCTCATTCCCGGAGTCATAGGAGGATGTGAGGAAACCACAACGGGTATCCTGCGACTGATCGCCATGGACAGGGACAAGGAACTGAAATTCCCGATGGTGCTTGTCAACAACGCACAGTGCAAGCATTTCTTCGATAACAGATACGGAACAGGCCAGTCTGTTTGGGACGGCATCAACAGGACGACTAACCTGATCGTTGCAGGTAAGATAGTAGTTGTTGCCGGTTACGGTTGGTGCGGAAAAGGTGTTGCCATGAGAGCAAAAGGCCTCGGAGCAAGAGTCATCGTGACCGAGATAGATCCGGTAAAGGCGATCGAAGCAGTCATGGACGGATTTGATGTTATGCCGATGAATGACGCCGCAAAGCTCGGTGACTTCTTTGTTACCGTAACGGGATGTGATAAAGTCATTGACGAGGAAGATTTTGCCGTTATGAAAGACGGTGCGATCCTTTGCAATGCAGGTCATTTTGACTGCGAGATAGATATGGCGGGACTTCGCAAGATCGCCGTAGAGCACAAAGAGATGCGAAACAACATAATAGGATACAAGCTCCCTACCGGACAGTATGTATACGTACTCGGTGAGGGAAGGCTTGTAAACCTTGCGTGCGGTGACGGTCATCCGGCCGAGATCATGGATATGTCATTTGCGATCCAGGCTCTTTCCGCAAAGTATCTCGTTGAGCATGAGGGAAACTTTGACAAGATGATAATCGATGTTCCCCAAGAGGTTGACCGTGACGTGGCTGTCAGGAAGCTTGACTTCCTCGGAAAGAAGATCGATGTTCTGACGCCGGAGCAGGAAGCTTATCTTAACAGTTCTTCGGCAGGTTGATATGTATATAATAGTCGGTCTCGGAAATCCCAGTCCGGAATATGCCGGAACGAGGCATAATGCAGGATTTGAGGTAGTTCAGATACTGGCGGACAGATTCGGTATCGAAACGGATTACATCAAGCACAGGGCGATCTGCGGAAAAGGCGTGATAGAAGGCAGCAAGGTTATGCTCGCGATGCCGCAGACATTCATGAACCTCAGCGGTGAAAGCGTCAGGATGCTTGTTGATTATTACAAGATAGACGTATCTTCCGAACTGATCGTGATATACGATGATATCAATCTGGCACCCGGACGGATCAGGATAAGAAAAGCAGGAAGTGCCGGCGGACATAACGGCATGAAGAACATAATCACCCATCTGGGTACCGATGAGTTCATGAGAATACGCGTCGGAGTGGGTGACAAACCGAAAGGATATGATCTTGCCGATCACGTTCTCGGACATTACACCGAGAAGGAAAGACAGATCATGGAGGTGGCGTTCATAGAGGCGGCAAACTCCGTTGTGACTATTTTAAATGACGGAATAGATGCTGCGATGAACAGATATAACGGATCGAAAAAGGAAGAAGATGAGATCGTTTGATGTTCCGATTTCGCTTCTGGCGGAATACGGAAAACTGAAGGATCATTTGAGGACGGGCAAGGGCGCAGCCTCTGCGGACGGATGTGTAGATCCTCAAAAACTGCACATGATTTACGGACTTGGCGATGATTTTGATCTCAAAATCATCGTTACTTTTAGTGAGACAAAAGCAAGGCAGATATATGAGGATTACAAGTTCTACGATCCGGATGTCTGTCTGTTTCCCGCCAAGGACCTTATCTTTTTCCAGGCGGACCTTGCCGGAAATGTCATAACCGAGCAGAGGATGTGCTGTATAAGGGCGCTGCTTGAGCGCAGGAAATGCACCATAGTAACTACGGTGGATGCATTCATGTCTCGCGTTATCCCCCTTTCATACATTGAAGATGCCATCATATATATAGACGAAGGCGGCAGTATTACGGAGACAGAGCTCGCCGCACAGCTTACAAGAGCCGGGTATGTCAGGAACTATCAGATCGAAGGAAAAGGTCAGTTTTCCATTCGTGGAGGGATCATCGATATATACCCCCTTACGGATGACAATCCGGTCAGGATAGAACTGTGGGGAGACACTGTGGATTCCATACGTACATTTGATATCCTCAGTCAGCGTTCCATTGAAAAAAAGAATACGGCAGCCATATACCCCGCTTCTGAGATCGTGCTTGATGAAGATCGCCTTGCCCGGGGAATGGATAAGATAAAGAAGGAGGCCGGGGAAGTATACAAAAAGTACCGTGAATCCTTCAAGACAGAAGAAGCCGCAAATGCACGCAAGATCGCAGCGAACCTGGAAGAGGAACTTGAGATATCGGGTCAATCCGGAATCAATCCGGACAGCTTTATCGGATATTTTTATGATGATACAAAGAGCCTGGCGGATTATTTTTCGGAAAGATCATGTGTGTTCTTTCTTGACGAACCCGTAAGGCTTAAAGATACCGCAGGTGCCGTTGAGGCCGAGTTTTCCGAGAGTATGAAGATGCGCCTTGAGAAAGGTTATGTCCTTCCCGGACAGACGAAGATCGTCTTTTTTGCGCATGAAGTGCTTGCACGTTTTGAGAACTCGCACGCGGTTGCCATGTCAACTCTTGCACTCCCGCAGGGAATACTCAAAACATACTGCAGCGTAAATGTAAATACGAGGGCGATGAACAGTTATAACAACAGTTTTGAGTCTCTCGTGTCCGACCTTAAGAGATTTTCCAAGAATTCATACCGCGTTATACTGCTTTCCGCCTCGAGGACAAGAGCCGCAAGACTGGCAGAGGACCTTCGCGACGGCGGGCTTAATGCGTTTTACACCGAGAACCCCGACAGGGAAGTGGCAGACGGGGAGATAATGGTAACGTACGGCAGACTCACGCAGGGCTTTGAGTATCCGCTGATCAAGTTTGTCGTGATCTCCGAGGCGGATGTTTTTACCCAGAGACATCGGAAAAAGAGGAAAAAGACTAAGTTCGAAGGGAGCCATATAGCAAGCTTTTCAGAACTGTCTCCCGGCGACTATGTCGTACATATCAGTCACGGGCTTGGAGTATACCGCGGCATAGAACAGGTAAACGTTGGCGGAGTTACGAAGGATTACATGAAGATATCGTACAGGGACGGGGGTAATCTGTATATACCCGCAACCGCACTTGATACGATACAGAAATATGCTTCAAAGGATTCACATGCTCCAAAACTTAACAAGCTCGGAGGACAGGAGTGGAGCAAGACCAAGTCAAAGGTCAGAGAGGCCGTCGATGCGATAGCACAGGATCTTGTCGATCTGTATGCCGTAAGGTCATCACGGACCGGATATGAGTACGGCCCCGATACTGTATGGCAGACGGAGTTTGAAGAACTGTTTCCTTTCGAAGAGACCGAAGATCAGATGGCGGCGATCGAAGACACAAAGCGCGATATGCAGTCTTCCAAGATCATGGACAGACTCATATGCGGAGATGTCGGATACGGCAAGACCGAGATCGCGATACGTGCTGCATTCAAGGCGGTCCAGGAGGGAAAACAGGTCGTATATCTTGTCCCCACGACTGTACTTGCACAGCAGCACTATACGACATTCGTTCAGAGAATGAAGGATTATCCGGTAAGGATAGATCTTCTGTGCAGGTTCAGGAGCGCGTCCGAGATCAGAAAGACGGTAAGGGATCTTGCGAACGGTATGGTCGATATCGTTATCGGTACACACAGGGTGCTGTCGGCCGATGTGAAATTCAGGGACCTCGGCCTTCTCATAATCGATGAGGAACAGCGTTTCGGAGTATCACACAAGGAGAAGATAAAAAAGATCAAGGAGAACGTTGATGTCCTGACTCTTACCGCAACACCCATCCCGAGAACTCTTCATATGAGTCTTATCGGGATAAGGGATATGAGCGTACTTGAAGAGGCGCCGCAGGACCGTGTTCCCATACAGACGTTTGTGATGGAATACAACGAGGAACTCGTAAGAGAAGCCATCAGCCGCGAGCTCGCAAGAGACGGGCAGGTATTTTATGTGTATAACAGGATACAGTCCATCGCCGATATGACGGCTCACCTGTCGAGACTGCTTCCGGATGCACGGATTTCATTTGCGCACGGACAGATGAAGGAGGCTGAGCTTGAACGCATAATGTATGATTTTGTCTCGGGTGAGATCGACGTACTCGTATCTACCACGATAATCGAGACAGGTCTTGATATCCCGAACGTCAACACGATGATAATACATGATGCGGATCAGATGGGACTGTCGCAGCTGTATCAGCTTCGCGGACGTATAGGAAGGTCCAATCGTACAGCGTATGCTTTTCTGATGTACAGGCGCAATAAAGTGCTCCGCGAGGTAGCGGAAAAGAGACTTCAGGCGATAAGGGATTTTACAGAGCTCGGAAGCGGATTCAAGATCGCCATGCAGGACCTTGAGATAAGGGGAGCCGGAAACCTTTTGGGAGAGCGTCAGTCTGGACACATGAACGCAGTGGGATACGACCTTTACTGCAAACTCCTTAATGAAGCCGTAAAGAAGAAAAAGGGGGAAGAGGTCAGGGAAGAGGATCCCGTAAATGTCGAGCTTGATATAGACGCATTCATACCGGATACGTATATCGTAAGTGAAAATCAGAAGATCGACGTCTACAAACGGATCGCAAACATATCATCGAAGGAAGAGATGGATGATATGAGAGATGAGCTTACGGACAGGTTCGGATCGATACCAAAGAGCGTGGACAACCTTCTTCTTGTGGCGTATCTGAGGACGATAGCAAGATCGGTATTTGTGACCGAGATCGCCCAGAAAGATAATACGATAGAGTTCAGAGTGCTGCCGAATGCCGATTATGACCCGTCAAAGATCGCACCGTTTGTTGCGGCTTACAAAGGCAAGGTAAGACTTGTTACGACGAAGAAACCGTGTTTTATATACAGATCATCACCCGGTGAAATGGGAGGTCTGACCTCGGGATCAAAGCCTCTTGAGATCAGCCTGAAATTATGTGAGGATATGAAATCGCTTGTAAGCACGGGCTCTTAATGCTATAATCTGAATCGGTGATCTTCCGACGATGTCGGATCATATAATAAACTATACAGAAAGGATGAATTGTTATGTCATTAGTTACCACAACCGAAATGTTCAAGAAGGCATATGACGGCGGATATGCAGTAGGTGCTTTCAATGTTAACAACATGGAGATCGTTCAGGGTATCACGGAAGCAGCAGGCGAGCTGAAGAGCCCTGTTATCCTTCAGGTTTCAAAGGGTGCGAGAGCATATGCAAACCACACCTACCTTGTAAAACTCGTAGAGGCAGCAGTTGAAGAGAATCCCGAGATTCCCATAGCTCTGCATCTTGACCACGGTGATACTTTTGAACTTTGTAAGTCATGTATCGACGGTGGTTTCACATCAGTCATGATCGATGCTTCTTCCAAGTCATTTGAAGACAATATCGCTCTTACGAAGCAGGTTGTTGAGTACGCTCACGCAAACGGAGTAGTTGTAGAGGCTGAGCTCGGAACACTTGCAGGTATCGAGGACGAGGTTGTTGTAGAAGCAGGTAAGGAAAGCTATACACGTCCCGAAGAGGTTGAAGAGTTCGTAGACAAGACAGGCTGTGATTCTCTTGCGATCGCTATCGGAACAAGCCACGGCGCATACAAGTTCACTGCTGATCAGTGTACAAGAAACGCTGACGGCATCCTGGTTCCCCCTCCGCTTCGTTTCGACGTTCTTGAGGAGTGCATCAAGAGACTTCCCGGATTCCCGATCGTTCTTCACGGTTCATCATCGGTTCCTCAGGAATTCGTTAAGATGGTCAACCAGTACGGCGGCAACATGCCTGATGCCGTAGGTATCCC